>JAOPZL010000361.1 GCA_025964175.1 Solirubrobacterales bacterium | reverse complement strand
CAAGTAGCGGTTAGAGCCAGCGCGGCTGGGGAGGCGGTTCAACCGCCTAGATCTCCAGCCGCGCGTGCTCGAGGTCGAGGTCGCGCTCGATCCGGCGCATGATCTCGTCGTTGATCTGCCCGTCGTTGCGCAGGTCCACGATGCACTCGCGCTGCGCGTCCTGCAGCTCGCGCCGCACGACCGCGTAGTCGTCGCCGCGCTCCTGCTGGGGCGTCAGCTCGCCCAGGTTGCCGGAGCCGTCCTCGCTCGCCTGCTCGGCGAGGTGGTCGCGGCGCGTCTCGTAGAGCCGGCGCATCCGCCGCACGATCCCGTCGTCCACCTCGCCCTGCTCCTCGAGCTCCTCGAGGCGGTCCAGCGCCGCGTCGACGGCCTTCAGCCGGGCGCGCGCCTCGGTCATCGCCTCGCGCTCTGCCCCGAGGCCCGACAGCCCGAGCTTGCGGATCAGCCACGGCAGCGACAGCCCCTGCAGCAGCAGCGTGACCATGATCGTCACGTAGACGAGGAAGATCACGAGGTCGCGGTCGGGGAACGGCCGGCCATGGTCGATGGTCAGCGGGATCGCGAGCGCCGCGGCCAGCGAGACCGCCCCGCGCATCCCCTCCCAGCCGACGAGCAGCAGCGCCCGCCAGCCGGCGGGCAGCGGGTCGGAGTCCCTGCCGCGCCGCGAGACCGTCCGCCGGATCCCGGTGATCGCGAACACCCACACCAGGCGGATGGCGATCACGCCGCCGGCGACGGCGGCCGAGTAGCCCGTCAGCGTCAGGAACGCCACGCCCTCGATCCCGGAGACGACGTTGGGCAGCTGCAGCCCCAGGAGCATGAACAGCGCCGCGTTGATCGAGAAGGTCAGCACCTCCCAGAACGCGTAGGCCTGGATGCGCGTGGACGGCGTCAGCAGCGACGGCGCGTTCCAGCCCAGGTAGAGGCCCGCGGTGACGGCCGCGAGGACGGCCGAGACGCCGAGGGCCTCGGCCGGCAGGTAGGCGAAGAACGGCGTCAGGACGGAGATGATGATCTCGGTCGGGGCGTCGTCCAGGCGGCGCAGGAGCTTGGCGATGACCCACGCGACGAGCAGGCCGATGATGACCCCCGCGGCCACGTTCCAGAGGAACTGCAGCCCGGCCGACCAGAGCGAGAACGAGCCGCTGGCCACCGCGGCGATGGCGAACTTGTAGGCGACGAGCGCGGTCGAGTCGTTGACCAGCGCCTCGCCCTCGACGACGGTGATGACCCGCGGCGGCGCGCCGACGCGGCGCCCGATCGTCGTCGCGGCGACCGGATCGGTCGGCGAGATGACCGCGCCCAGGACGAACGCGACCTCCCACGAGAGCCCCACCACCCAGTGCCCGATCGCCGCGATCCCGAGCACCGTCACGAGCACGAGGCCGATGGCCAGCACCCCGATCGGCCGCGCGTTCTTGCGCAGCTCGTGCACCGAGGAGAAGAACGCCGCCGAGTACAGCAGCGGCGGCAGCAGCAGCAGCAGGACGAGGTCGGGCTTGAGCGCCGCGTTGGGGACGGCGGGGATCCACCCGACGATCGCGCCGCCGACCACGAGCCAGATCGGGTAGGGCAGCGACGTCGCGTGGGCGGCGACGAGGAACGCGGCCGTGGCGAGCAGGATCGCCGTGAGGACGATCTCCGCGTGGGCGGCGCTCATGGCGGTGGGCACGACGTCAGATCTCCAGCCGTGCAGCTCGACCTAGCGCTCGCGCAGCAGCGTGACCGCGTAGGCCTCCGCACCCTCGCCCCGGCCGATCGGCCCCATCGACTCGGCGGTCGTCGCCTTCACGTTGACCCGGGCGGGGTCGAGCTGGAGCGCGGCGGCCAGGCGCGCACGGATCGCGTCGCGGTGCGGGCCGACCTTCGGCGCCTGCAGGACGACGGTCGCGTCGACGTTGACCGGCTCCAGGCCCGCGGCGGCCAGCAGCCCGATGACGTGCTCCAGCAGGGCGATCGAGTCCGCGCCGCGCCAGCGCTCGTCGGTGTCGGGGAAGTGATGGCCGATGTCGCCCAGGCCGGCGGCGCCGAGCAGGGCGTCGACGATCGCGTGGGTGAGCACGTCGGCGTCGGAGTGGCCGTCCAGGCCGCGCTCGTAGGGGATCGTGATCCCGCCCAGGATCAGCGGGCGGCCGGCGTCGGCCGCGGCGAAGCGGTGCGAGTCGTACCCCTGTCCGATCACGACGCGCCGATCGGCTCCATCCGGCGCTCGCGCCGCTCGAAGACGCACAGCTCGGTCACGCCCAGCTCGCCCAGGAGCTCCAGCGCGCGGTCGTAGCCGAAGCCCACCTGCTCGGGGACGTGCGCGTCGCTGGAGAGCGCGATCGGACAGCCGGCCTCCAGGAGCATCTCCAGGAACGGCGTCGCCGGGTAGAGCTCCCCGATCGGCTTGCGCAGCCCGGCGGTCGAGACCTCGATCGCGATCCCCGACTCGACGATCCCGTCCATCGCGCGCTCGTAGAAGCGGCGCAGATCGCCCTCCGGCTGCGGTCGGCGACCGCCCCACATCTTCACGAGGTCGGGGTGCGCGAGGACGTCGAACATGCCCGTGCGGGCCGCCTCGCCGAGCCACTCGAAGTAGCGGTCCCAGACACGATCGGGGCGCGAGGCGTTGCGCTCCCAGATGTCGTAGTCGGGGTGATCGAGCGCCTCGTCCCCGAGGAAGTGGACCGAGCCGATGACGTAGTCCCAGTCCCGGCCCGAGAGGAGCTCCGCCATGCGATCCTCGCTGCCGGGGACGAAGTCGGCCTCGATGCCGAGCTTGAGGTCGGTCTCCTCGCGCACGAAGTGGCAGTACTCGTCGAGGTCGTCGGCCGCGGACTTGCGCCACAGGTCGTGATCCCAGACCTCGAGGGCCTGGTGGAAGCGGTAGATGTGCTCGGAGACGCCCAGCTCGGCGATGCCACGCTCGGCCGCCGCCTCGCGGTAGCGCTCGGCGTTGCCGGCCGTGAAGAACCGATCGGCGGGGGTCCCCGGATCGTCGGGGCGCAGATGGACGTGGTAGTCGGTGAGCATGCGGTGCCAGACGGTATCTGGACCACCATCGCAGACGTCGACGGTCACGATCTCGGCGAGCGGGGGCGACCCGTCGCAGGCGTGCGCCGTCCTGCGTTGCGGCCCGCGGTCCCAGTGAGGTCGAGCTCCAGCTCGAGCTCGTCGTGGACCGGGATGTTGTGGTCCCCGATCAGCGGGATCGACGGCTTCTGGCGCCGGGCGTGGTCGACCGCGCCGCGGTGCACGGCGACGATCCGCAGCCCGTGGCGCTGGTAGACGGCCAGCGCGCGAAGGTTGTCGTTGGTCGTGATCAGCCACAGCCGTTTGCAGCCCGCGGCCCGTGCGCGGTCGGCGACCTCCTGCAGCAGCGCGGCGCCCGCACCCTGCCCGGAGGTGAACGCGTCGAGGGTGACCAGCTCGGCCGCCTCCCCGTCGATCAGGTAGGTGGCGAGCGCCACGACCTCGTCCCGCTCGCCCTCCTGCGCGATCAGCGCGGGAAGCCACGCGGCGTCGACGAGCTCGCCGCGGCGCGCGATCGCGGTCGCCCCCCAGCGCTCGACGAGCCGCTGGGCCAGCCACGGCCGCTCGGAGGGGTCGAGATCGCGAATGCGCATGCCGGACTTCTACCCTGCCACGGGTGCGTTCGTGCCAGGAGCGGCATGTCGCGCGGCACAGGCGGTGCTGGCCGCGGAAGGGGGTGTGGCCCGCGGAGCAGGAGACCGCCCGCGCGTGCCGTAGATCACGCCATGGACGTCACCCTCGACCCGCTCGCGACCCGTCTGCTCGCCCTCATGCACGAGGCCGACACCGAGGCGGTCACGCTCGACGAGCTCGCGATCGCCGGCGTCGAGGACCCCGCCCGCGCGCTCCACGCCCTCGAGCTCGCCGGCTTCACGTTCGAGCGCGTCACCGACCGCACGGCCTCCCGTCGCGAGATCGAGTGCATCCGCCTGGCCCTCGCTGCGGCCGGCCCGTCAGCCGCCGCGGATCGGATCGAGCCGCCGGCAGCCGGCGAGAGCGCTACCTCCGCTGCGCCGGCCGAGCAGCCCACGGCGGAGTGGACGGCGCCCCTCACCGTGGCG
>JAOPZL010000360.1 GCA_025964175.1 Solirubrobacterales bacterium | reverse complement strand
CGTGCGCGTCCGCACGCTTCACCCCGGATGGGTAAGAGGGCGAAGAAGGCTGTTTCATCATCGAACTGGAGATGGATGTCGAATCGGTAGCCGCGGTCCTCGACGGGCTCGGCGATCAGCGTCGCGCGCGCGTCGTCGGGCAGCGAGAGGAGGACCGGATCGGTCGTGTTCGCCTCGGCCTCGTCGCCGAAGTAGATGCGGGTCGTCAGCTGGCGCAGCACGCCGCGGGCCATCACGGTGACGAGCAGGTGGGGCGCCTGCGGCGTCCCGTCGGGCCCCGGGAACGAGCCGGGCTTCAGCGTGCGCACGCTCCAGCGCCCCTCGCTGTCGGTGCTCGACCGCCCGAAGCCGCGGAAGCCCTCGAAGACCGCGGCGCCGCGCGGGTCGTCGGGATGGTTGAACCGGCCGTTGGGGTCGGCCTGCCAGGTCTCGATCATCGCGTCGGGGATCGGCTCGCCGTGACCGTCGAGGACGTGGCCGAAGACCTCGATCGCGTCGGCGTGGTAGGGCGCGACGGCGTTCTCGCGGTCCTCCCACGGCTCGGTCAGGCCGAACGTGAAGTACGGCCCGACGGTCTGGGAGGGCGTGACGCCCAGCGGCTCGCTCATCCGTGCTCCTCCGCGGTCTCGATGAAGGTCTGGTCGGGGCCGCGCAGGACGATGTCCCATTGGTAGGCCAGCGCCCAGTCGGGGACGGTCTGGTCGAGGTCGAACGCGCTGACCATCCGGCGGCGCGCGGCCTGGTCGTGCACCGACTGGTAGATCGGGTCGTACTCGAACAGCGGATCGCCCGGGAAGTACATCTGCGTCACCAGGCGCTGGGGCACGGCGCGGCCGGTCAGCGAGAAGTGGATGTGCTGCGGGCGCCAGGCGTTGTGGTGGTTGCCCCACGGGTAGGCGCCCGGCTTGATCGTGATGAAGCGGTAGCGCCCCTCGCCGTCGGTCAGCGCGCGGCCGACGCCGGTGAAGTTCGGGTCCAGCGGGGCCGGGTGCTGGTCGACCTTGTGGATGTAGCGCCCGCACGCGTTGGCCTGCCAGATCTCGACGAGCTGGCCGGGGATCGGCCGCCCGCCGCTGTCCAGCAGCCGGCCGTGGACGATGATCCGCTCCCCGATCGGCTCGCCGTGACCCTGGACCGTGAGGTCGTGGTCGTGCTCGCCGACGCGCTCCTCGCCCAGCAGCGGCCCCGTCACCTCGCCGATCGACTGCGGCAGGTGAAACAGCGGCCGCTTGGGGAAGCGGAGCGCCGTCGACCGGTACTCCGCGTAGTTGGACGGGTCCTCCGCCTCCGCAAGCGGTGCGTAGCGCGGGAGCCCGGATTCCGTTTGGGTCTGTGACATGCCTCTCTCCTCTGGTCCTCAGGCCTCGAGCACGACGGCCAGGCCCTGGCCGACGCCGATGCAGATCGCGGCCAGGCCGTAGCCGCCGCCCTGACGCCGCAGCTCGTGCGCGAGCGTCCCCAGGATGCGCACGCCCGAGCAGCCGAGCGGGTGCCCGATCGCGACGGCGCCGCCCTGGATGTTGACGAGCTCCGGGTCCAGCTCGGTCCACTCGGCCAGGCAGGCGAGCGACTGCGCGGCGAACGCCTCGTTGAGTTCGACCGCCTTCAGGTCGCCCCAGCCGATGCCCGCGCGCTTCAGCGCCTTGTTGGCCGCCTCGACGGGAGCGATGCCGAAGATGTCGGGGTCGACGCCGTGGACGCCGCGCCCGGCGATGCGGGCCAGCGGCGCGCGCCCGAGGCGGTCGGCGGCGGCCTGGTCGCCGATCAGCACCGCGGCGGCGCCGTCGTTCAGCGGCGACGAGTTGCCGGCGGTGACGGTGCCGCCCGGGCGGAAGGCGGGCTTGAGCTTGGCCAGCTTCTCGATGCTCGAGTCGGGGCGGATGCCCTCGTCGCGGCTCAGCTCGACGTCGGGGACGCCGACGACCCACTCGTCGTAGAACCCGGCCTCCCACGCGGCGTGCGCGCGCTGGTGGCTCTTGACCGCGAAGGCGTCCTGCGCCTCGCGGGAGATCTCGTAGCGGTCGGCGAGGATCTCGGCCGTCTCGCCCAGCGGGATCGTCCACGCGTCGGGCATCTTCGGGTTGACCATCCGCCAGCCGAGCGTGGTCGAGTGCAGCGTCTCGTGGCCGGCCGGGAACCCCTTGGCCGGCTTGAGCAGCACCCACGGCGCGCGGCTCATCGACTCGACGCCACCCGCGATGGTCAGCGACGCGTCACCGACCTCGATCGCGCGGCTCGCGTCGATCGCGGCCTCCAGGCCCGAGCCGCACAGGCGGTTCAGCGTGACGCCCGGGACGGAGGTCGGCAGCCCGGCGAGCAGCACGGCCATGCGCGCGACGTCGCGGTTGTCCTCACCGGAGGCGTTGGCGGCGCCGAAGAAGACATCGTCGATCGTGTCGGGCGCCGCGGCCAGCTCGGGCGAGCGGTCCACGATCGTCCTGACGACGTGCGCGGCGAGGTCGTCGGGGCGGGTGCCCGCGAGCGCGCCGCCGTAGCGGCCGATCGGGGTGCGGATCGCGTCGATGACGAATGCGTCGGACATGCGGGTTCCGTTCAGGCCTTGAGCGCGCGGAGCATGGCGAGCTCCTGCGCGGTCGGAGGGGGAAGGACGTCGAGCTCGTCGGCGACCTGGAGGTCCCAGCCGGTGGCCTCCTTGGCCTGCTCGACGGACACGCCCTCATGCAGGGCGGTGAGGATCAGCTCGCCGGTCGGGCCGGTCGAGGTGAGCACGCCGAGGTCGGTGATGACCTTCGAGGTGCCCTTGCCGCGCAGCCCGAGCGACTCGCGGTAGCCGGGCGTGCCGTCGCCGTGGCCGACCGAGGTGACGAAGTCGACCTTCTCGACGAAGGCGCGCGCGGACTGGCGCAGGATGACGATGACCTCGCCGCAGTTGGCGGCGATCTCCGGGGCTCCGCCGGCGCCGGGCAGGCGGACCTTCGGGTGGTCGTAGTCGCGGCCGATGACCGTCGTGTTGATGTTGGCGAAGCGGTCGATCTGGGCGGCGCCGAGGAAGCCAACGTCGATGCGGCCCGGCTGGACCCAGTAGTTGAACATCTCCGGGACGGAGACGACGGCGTCGGCCGTCTCGCCGAGGATGCCGTCGCCGATGGAGAGCGGCAGCCGGTCGGGCTTGGCGCCGATCGCGCCGGACTCGTAGACGAGCACGAGGCTGGGGGCGTGCAGGCGCTGCGCGAGGTTGGCGGCGGCGCCGGGAGGGCCGATGCCGACGAAGCAGGTGGTGCCGTCGGCCAGGAAGCGGGCGGCGGCGACCGTCAGCAGCTCCTCGGCGGTGTACTCGAGCTGTTCGCTGCTCATTGAACCACCCCCGTGGTCCCGGTCAGGGTCGTGGAGCCTGCGCGGGTGGTGCCCGCGAGGAGCTCCTCGTTCAGCCACGTGGTGAACGAGTCGCGGTCCTTGGCGACGGTGTCCCACGCGCGGTAGGCGGCGTTGTCGCGGTCGTAGTAGCCCTGCGCGTAGGAGGGCACGGCGCCGCGCGGCACGGGCGCGATCGCGGTCACGACCCAGCCGGGGAGCACGACCTGGTTGGGCATCGGCTCCAGCTCGTCGACGATCTCCTCGACCGTGACGAGCGATCGCTTCGCGCCGAGGACCGCTTCCTTCTGGACCCCGGTGAGGCCCCACATCTGGACGTTTCCGTGGCGGTCGGCGCGTTGCGCGTGGATGATCGCCACGTCGAGGCCGAGGTTCGGGACGGCGGTCAGCACCTCGCCGGTGAACGGGCAGGTGACCTGTCCGATGGTCTTCGTGTGCTTGGGCAGGTCGGTGCCGACGTAGCCGCGCATCACCGCGAAGGGCATCCCGGCGGCCGACGCGGCGTAGCGGTTGGCCATCCCGGCGTGGCTGTGCTCCTCGATCTCCAGGGGAGCGGGCCAGCCCTGCTGGACGGCGTCGCGCAGGCGGTGCAGCGAGCCCACGCCGGGGTTTCCGCCCCACGAGAAGACGAGCTTGGACGCGCAGCCGGCGCCGATCATCTGGTCGTAGACGATGTCGGGGGTCATGCGCACGAGCGTCAGGTCACGGCGGCCCTGGCGGATGATCTCCTGGCCGGCGGCGACGGGGATCAGGTGCGTGAACCCCTCGAGGGCGATGGTGTCCCCGTCATGGACGAGGTCGGCGATCGCCTGGGGGAGGGTGGTGATGGTGGCAGTCATGGGTGTGTGCGCATGGCGAACAGTGTGCTCCAGGCGCACACTATACCGACGAACCGTGACGTGGCTCACACACGCGGACGCGTGCGCTTCGACGTGGCCGCGGCGAGGAGGTGTGGCGCGCTGCCGGGCGGGCGAGGGGTGCTGCAGGGGGATGGGGTCGGCGGGTCGGCGGGTGCTGCGCGTGGCGTCG
>JAOPZL010000356.1 GCA_025964175.1 Solirubrobacterales bacterium | reverse complement strand
ACCGGCGGAGCGGGCCGGGCGCTCGCCGACGCCGAGCGGTCGATGGCGGCGATCTACGAGCTGCAGGGCGACCGCGACCGCGCGCTGACCGCCCGGCTCGTCGCCGCCGAGGCCTTCGCCGCCAACGGGCATCCCGGTGACGCCGCGAGGGAGCGCCTGAGCTGCGCGGCGCTGCTGGAGATGACCGGCCGCTACGAGGAGGCCGTCGACCTCGCCGCTCGCGCCGGCGACGAGGCGCAACGCGCCGGGCGCATCGACCTGCGGGCGCGCGCGCTCGGGCTGCAGGGCATCTCGCGGGTCAAGGCCGGGGAGTTCGAGCCGGGGATGCGGGCGATCCGGACGGGGCTGTCGATCGCGCTGGACTCCTCGCTCTCGGTCGAGGCGGCCGAGGTCTACCAGCGGCTCGGCACCGCCCACGAGATCGCCGGGGACTACGCCGGTGCGCGGGACGCGCTGACCGCGGCGGTCGGCCTGTGCGCGACCGACGGGGGCGAGCGCCTGGAGCGCTCGTGCCTGGCGTGCATGGCCTACGTGCTGCGCGAGCTGGGCGAGTGGGACCGCTCGGAGCAGCTCGCGCGCGACCTGCAGGCACAGTCCCCCGGGCCGCAGGCGACGATCACCGCGGACGGCATGCTCGGCTCGATCTTCGCCTTCCGCGGCGACTTCGCGGCCGCCCGTCCGCTCCTCGCGCAGAGCCTGGACAGCGCGTCCCGCGCCGGCCAGATCTCGATGTGCCTGGACAGCGCCGCGGCCCTCGCCTGGCTCGAGGAGCAGGAGGGCGCGCTCGACGACGCCCACGGCCACTGCCGCTTCCTGCTCGATCGCTGGACCCGGAGCGAGGATCGCCACTACGCCGTGTGGGGCCTGCGCTTCGCGGCGTCCTTCTTCGCCCGCCACGACGCGCTGGGCGAGGCGCACGCCGTCGCCGAGGGGCTGGCGGAGATCGCGAGCACGACCGGGCATCCGGACGCGCTCGCCGCGCTCGCCCATGCGCTCGGCGAGGTCGCGCTCGCCGAGGGACACCCGGAGGCGGGCGCGCAGCAGCACGAGCGCGCGGTCGAGCTGCACGCCGGCCTGGAGATCCCGTTCGAGCAGGCGCAGATCGAGCTGCGCGCGGGCGTCGCGCTCGCCGCGGCGGGGCGGCGTGCGGAGGCGATCCAGCGGCTCGTGGCCGCGCATCGGCTGGCGCGCCGTCTCGGGTCCCTGCCGGTGGCGGCCCAGGCGGCGACCGAGCTCTCCGCGCTGGGCGAGTCGATCGAGCGGCGCCTCGGGCGGCGGGCGGCCGCCGACCACGAGAACGGCGGGCTGTCGCGGCGCGAGCACGAGGTGATGCGCCTCGTGGCGGTCGGGCGCACGAACCGCGAGATCGCCGGCGAGCTCGTGCTCAGCACCCGCACGGTCGACATGCACGTGCGCAACATCCTCACGAAGCTGCGCTGCCGGTCGCGGACGGAGGCCGCCGCGCGGGCGGGCGAGCTCGGCCTGCTCGCCTAGGCGACCATGAAGTCGTAGAAGCACGAGGCGCCGTGCAGGCCCACGCGCGGGGTCTCGCCGGCCGGGCCGGTCGGTGACCGGCTCAGCGCGCGTCCAGCCAGTCGAGGATCGGCTGCAGGACCTCGCGGGCGTTGCGCTCCAGCATCATCGCGTGGCCGTTGCCCCGGATGCCGATGTCGGGCAGGTGCAGCCGCTGCGCCGCGGCGCCGGCATCGCGCAGGAAGTCGACAACGAGCTCGTCGAACGTGGCGAAGACCGACGCCTCGCCGCTGACCACGAGGATGGGCAGTCCGGCCAGCGTCGCGGGGTCCATCGGCGCCGCGGTCAGCCCGTGGGTCAGCGTCCCGAGGCCCGGCAGATCGGCGTAGGGCGGCCCGATCGGCTCGACGGCGACGACCGCCTGGGTCAGTTGCGGGCGGGCCGCCGCGGTCAGCCAGCCGGAGGGCCCGCCGGCCGAGTGCGTGACCAGGAACGCCGGCCCGATCCGGTCCAGCAGCCGCGCGAGGCGGTCGGCGTCGAGCGCCTGGGCGGCGCCGAGGTCGGCGAGCATCGGCCCGCTCGGGGAGATGACCTGATCCAGCAGCGGATCGCCGATCTCGCGGCCGCCGATCCACTGGGTGTGGTCGCGGTGGCCGGGGGCGAACAGGCCGAGCGCGAACTCGTAGGAGAACGGCGGGCCCATCGCCCCGAGCACGTCGGGGTGCAGCGGCGAGCGTCCGTGGCCGACGCGGTCGACGACGTACACCGCGTAGCCCTCGGCGACGAGCATCGACGCCCAGCCCGGGCCCCCGTCGATGGCGTGCAGGTAGTCGGTCGACTGGCCGCCGCCGCCGTGCACGAGGACGATCGGGATCGCGCGGGTGGCGGCCGGATCGGCCGGCGCCTCCCACCACACGTACAGCGGCCCGCGGGCCAGCGTCGCGCCCGGCGTCTCCAGGCGCTCCCCGCGGACCCAGAACGCGCCGCGCCGCGACGTGATCGGCTCGACGTCGCCCAGGTGCGGGGCGCTCATCGGGCGCAACCGGCCAGCGGCAGGTCGAGCTCCTGCGCGGCGATCTGGCGGAAGAAGCCCTCGCGCAGCATCGTGTTGCGGTGCCCGGCGGCCATCGCGAGGTCGCGGAAGACGCGTTCGAAGCGCTCGCCGTTGCGGGCGGCGCTGGAGCCGATCGTCCGGTACAGGTTCTGCTCGACGGCCTCCCACACCTGGACGATCACCTCGCGGGCGATGGCGGCCAGGCGGGCGTCGTCGGCGAACGTGTACGGGCGCTCGCCCGAGGCGTTGAGACGGCACGCCTCCATGTGCTGCTGGGCGGCGTACAGCAGCGCGGCCTCGGCGGTCTGGACCTTGACGAACGCGGCGCCGTACCAGCGCTGGAAGTCGGCGTCCTCGCTGCGCGGGGAGAACGGCAGGACCGCAATGGGCTTGGAGCGCATCTGGTCGGCGTACTCGTCCAGCGCGTTGTAGCCGCCGCCGACGATCGTGCAGGCCAGCGACATCGTGAAGATGCACAGGGCGCGCCCGCCGTACATCGGGTTGCCGTGCAGTGCAAGCCCCGGCGTGCCGCCCGCCACGTCGACGTCGATCATGTTGACGTCCTCCAGCAGCGCGTGGGCGGGGATGTGCGCGTCGTCGAAGCGGATCGAGTTGGAGCCCGTGCCGTTGAGGCCGAGCGTGTGGCCCCAGTCGTCGAGCATCGTGAAGGCGTCGCGGGGAGCGACGAACAGCCCCATCCGCGGGTTGCCCTCGGCGTCGGTGCCCGGCAGGCCGGCCTGACCCATGTAGTAGGTCGACCACGGGATGCCGGAGCAGTACGCGACCGCTCCGTCGAGGCGGTAGCCGCCGCCGTCGTCCTGCGCGGTCGCGCGCACGGTCGGCGCGGCGACGGAGGCGCAGCGGAAGTCGCCGTCGCCGAAGACCTCGTCCTGCAGCTGCTGGGGGAACCACGAGCCGACCTGCAGCGCGTGGTTGGCGGCGAGGCACAGGCCCCATGCGGTGGAGATGTCGCCGCGGCCGAGCTCGATGCCGACGCGCAGGAAGGTCGGGACGTCGACCTCGAGGCCGCCGTAGCGCCGGGGCACGTACATCCGGTAGAAGCCGGCCGCCTCGAACCGCCGGTGCAGCTGCGGCGAGTAGTGCGTGCGCTCCTCGGTGTCCGCCTGGGCGGCCACGAGGTCGGCGCGCATGGCCGTGGCGCGAGCCACCAGCTCGGCCGGGGTCACGGTCTGCGCAGCCTGCGAAGCGGGCGTCATCGGTGAGCTCCTGTGATCGACCCGGTCGCGGCGGACGGACCCTCGCGGCCAGGGGACAGGCGATGCAGACAACCAGCCCGGGCCGCGGGGTGTCAACACCGGGGCGGCCGCGCGCGTAGGCTCGCGCCATGCGAACCGCTCCCATCGCCGCTCTCGCGGTCGTCGTGCTCGGCGTCACCGCCGCCCCGGTTCTCGCGCAGCGCTCGGCGACGGCCAAGGAGACGCGTTCCCTTGCGCGCGCGATCCACGGCACCCCGCGCTGCTTCGACGGGGCGATCTCGACGGTGAACGCCGACTGGGCGAAGCTGACGGCCGTGGTCAACGACGACGAGGCGTGCCTCTCGGCCAACGGCGTCGCCGTGTTCCACCGGGGGACCGCCGGGCACTGGCGCGCGGTGCTGCAGGCGGGCGCGGATCCCAAGGCGAGGTGCGTCGACTCCAAGGGCCGCGTGCCGAACGCGATCATCCGCGACCTGAAGGTCTGCAGGATCTCCTAACGACCCCTCCCGCCCGGCGGCCCTCGCCGTTAGGATGGGGGGCGTGGACGGGATCGCGGTCACCAAGAGGGACACGGTGGCGTTCGGCGATCTCGAGCAGCACCGTCGTGAGCTCACCGCGTACTGCTACCGGATGCTCGGCTCGCCGTTCGAGGCCGAGGACGCCGTCCAGGACACGCTGCTGCGCGCCTGGCGCGGGCTGGACCGCTTCGAGGGCCGCGCCGCGGTCCGCTCGTGGCTGTACCGGATCGCCACGAACGTCTGCCTGGACATGGTCAACGGCCGTCAGCGGCGCGCCCGCCCGATGGACCTCGGCCCGGCCCGCTCGCCCGACGGCCCGATCGGCGACCAGCAGCCCGAGGTCTTCTGGATCGAGCCGATGCCCGATGGCTCCGTGGTCTCCGACGGCGATCCGGCCGCGGTGGCCGAGTCACGCGAGACGATCCGCCTGGCGTTCATCGCCGCGCTGCAGCGACTGCCCGCCCGCCAGCGCGCGGTGCTCATCCTCTGCGAGGTCCTGCGCTGGAAGGCGACCGAGGTCGCCGAGCTGCTGGAGACCACCACCGCCTCGGTGAACTCCGCGCTCCAGCGCGCCCGCGCCACGCTGGACGCCAGCGACCTCACCCCCGGCGACCCGGTCCCGTCCCTGGACGAGTCGCACCGCGAGCTGCTCGCCCGCTACGTCGCCGCCTTCGAGGCCTACGACATGGAGGCGCTGACCTCGCTCATCCGCGAGGACGCGTCCCAGTCCATGCCGCCGTACGAGCTGTGGCTGAAGGGCCGCGAGGACATCCTCAGCTGGTGGGTCGGCAAGGGCGCCGGCTGCCGCGGCTCCCGCGTCATCCCGGCGATCGCCGCCAACGGCGCGCCCGCGTTCGGCCAGTACAAGCCGAGCGAGACCGGCTCGGGCTTCGACCCGTGGGCCCTCCAGGTCCTCGAGATCACCGACGGCCGCATCGGGGAGCTCAGCTTCTTCCTCGACACCGATCACGTCTTTCCGCTGTTCGGGCTGCCGGCGCACCTCGACGCGTAGCGCTACTCCGGCAGCACGTCCCGCAGCCCCATGAACGCCACCAGCTCCCGCAGGGCGGGGGAGGCGCGGCGCAGATGCACCTGACAGCCCGTGCGCCGGGCGACGAGCTGGAGGCGGGCCAGGGCGTCGACCGAGCCCGCGGTCGGCTCGACGCCGAGCACGTCGCAGAAGGCCAGGTCGATCGCCCCCGGGCGCAGCAGCGCGCAGACGCGGGCACACAGCCCGGGCACGTCACCGTGCGTGATCGGGCCGTAGATCGCGAAGGCGATCGCGCGTGGAGGTCGAGTAGCCACCTCCATTGGACCGCCGACCGCGGCCGATCTCATCGGTGGAGCCGATGCGCTGGCTCGCCCGGCCGGGGCGCGCGCTTGCGGAGGACCTCTCAGCTGTCGGCCACGCGGCCCAGCAGGACCAGCGCCTCCCGCAGCAGCCGCCGTTCCCGCGCGCTGAGCTCCCGGTCCAGCGCCTCGCCCAGCCAGGTCTCGCGCTGAGCCCGCGTCGCGCGCAGCAGCTCGCGGCCCTCGACGGTCAGCTCGACGAACGCCCGGCGGCCGTCGTCGGGGTCGGGGCGGCGGGAGACGAGCCCGGCCTGCTCGAGGTCGCGCACGGTCTGGGCCATCGACTGCGGGCGCATCCGTTCGGCGGCGGCGAGATCGCTGGTGCTGGCCGGCCCCCCGCGGTCCAGCCGGCCGAGCACGATCATCCGCGGCACGGGAGGCCCTGGCTCGAGACGCACGCGGCGCACGAGCCGCCCGACGGTCTCGCGTAGCTCGTGGGCCAGCTCGGCGGTCGCAGCCCCCGCGTCCGTCGCTTCGCGCGAAGCGATCGAGTCGGTCGACGGCTCGTCGGTTGGCATCCACGCAGCCTATTGACGAGCGGCAGCGAAACCATGCAGGATGCCCGCGTGGTATCGGGGCGCCGATGAGCCGATCTCGGTGGCCCCGCGCCATTCGCGGGTAGTCACAGGACATGCCTGATCCGAGCCGTCCTCCCGCCACCACCACCGACTCGGGCATCCCAGCGGTCAGCGACGAGCACTCCCTGACCGTCGGCCCGGCCGGCCCGATCGCGCTGCACGACCACTACGTCGTGCAGAAGATGCAGCACTTCAACCGCGAGCGCGTACCTGAGCGCGTCGTGCACGCCAAGGGCGGTGGTGCGCACGGCTTCTTCCAGGTGACGAACGACGTCACCGAGTTCACCAAGGCCGACTTCCTCTCCGCGGTCGGCAAGCGCACCGACGCGTTCGCCCGCTTCTCGACGGTGGCCGGCGAGCAGGGCTTCCCCGACACCGTGCGCGACCCGCGCGGCTTCGCGCTGAAGTTCTACACCGACGACGGCAACTTCGACATGGTCGGCAACAACACCCCGGTCTTCTTCGTGCGCGACCCGTCGAAGTTCCAGGACTTCATCCACTCCCAGAAGCGCCTGCCCGACACGGGGATGCGCTCCAACGAGATGCAGTGGGACTTCTGGACCCTCTCGCCCGAGAGTGCCCACCAGGTGACGATCCTGATGTCCGACCGCGGGATTCCGTCCAGCTGGCGCCACATGCACGGCTTCTCCAGCCACACCTACTCGTGGATCAACGCGGGCGGCGAGCGCTTCTGGGTGAAGTACCACTTCCGCAGCGACCAGGGCATCGAGAACCTCACCGACGACGAGGCCGCTTCGATGGCCGGCGAGGACGGCGATCACCACCGCCGCGATCTGCACCAGGCGATCGCCTCGGGCAACGCGCCGACGTGGACGCTCTCGGTGCAGGTGATGCCCTACGCCGACGCCGCGGAGTACCGCTTCAACCCGTTCGACCTGACGAAGGTCTGGCCGAAGGCCGACCACCCGCTGATCGAGGTCGGCCGGCTGACCCTGGACCGCAACCCGGCGAACTTCTTCGCCGAGGTCGAGCAGGCGGGCTTCAACCCGTCCAACCTCGTGCCCGGCACCGGGCTCTCGCCCGATCGGATGCTGATGGCGCGCATCTTCAGCTACCACGACACGCATCTGCACCGCATCGGCCCCAACTACGAGCAGCTGCCGATCAACCGGCCCCACAGTCCCGTCCACTCCTACAACAAGGACGGGAGCATGACCTACCACCACGCCGGGAACCAGCCCGTCTACGCCCCCAACTCGTTCGGCGGCCCGGCCGCGGACCCCACGCGGGCCACGGAGATCGGCTGGGACGTCGACGCGGGCGAGCTGGCCCGCACGGCGTACGAGAAGCACGCGGCCGATGACGACTTCTCCCAGCCGGGCACGCTCGTGCGCTCGGTGATGGGCGACGAGGAGCGCTCCGAGCTCGTCGAGAACATCGTCGGCCACGCCTCCGACGACGTCTCCCCGGCCATGCAGCTGCGGGTCGTCGCCTACTGGACGCGGGTCGACCCGGGCGTCGGCGCGCGGGTCGCCGAAGGGCTCGGCCTGGCCGACGGCTCAGCGCCTCCCGGGGCCGAGATGCGGGCCGCGCAGGAGCTGGTCGACGCGCGGGCGGGGACGGCCTGAATCAGGGCACCGGCGTGCGTGGCGGCGGGCGATCAGCCACATGTTCGTCGACCAACGGCAAGATCGTCGCGAGGTGCGAGAGGAAGGCCATCGACGAGGTCCTCGGCTGAGGGTCTGCGAGGGTGGGGGTGCAACCACGAGGCCTTGGAGGCCCAGATGGGTGAAGCACCCGTAGCGATCACCGAGCCGCTCGAGCTCGTTCCGCTGACGTCAGAGGCGGAGCAGGTGGTCGCCGAT
>JAOPZL010000349.1 GCA_025964175.1 Solirubrobacterales bacterium | reverse complement strand
CCGCTCGATGGTGCTGGCGATGGACGACGAGGGCTTCGGCGGCTGCACGAACTACGGCGAGTGCCAGCTCGCGTGCCCGCAGGGGATCTCGATCGACGTGATCGGCATGCTCAACCGCGAGTACCGCGCCGCCGCGCGGCGGCGCAAGCGGCCGGCGCACTCGGAGATGCAGGCGCAGTAGCACCGCCGCGAAGCGACGCACGCGCGCCTCGCATGTGACAATCCGCATCAGGTGGGGTTATGGTCCGCACTCGATGCCCTCGCACGACGTCCTCATCATCGGGGCCGGACTCGCAGGCCAACGTGCCGCCCTCGCGGCCGCCGAGGGCGGGGCGACCGTCGCGATCATGAGCAAGGTCCACCCGGTCCGCTCCCACTCCGTGGCGGCCGCCGGCGGGATCAACGCGGCGATCAACGTGGCCGACGACTGGCGCTCCCACGCCTACGACACGGTCAAGGGATCGGACTTCCTGGGCGACCAGGACGCCATCGAGATCATGTGCTCCGAGGCCCCGGCCGAGGTCATGCACCTCGAGCACATCGGGGTCGCGTTCCACCGCAACGCCACCGGCGAACTCGACCTGCGCGCCTTCGGCGGCGCCTCGATGAACCGCACCGCCTACGTGGCCGACATCACCGGCCAGGCGATCCTGCACGTCCTCTACGAGCAGCTGATGAAGCACGCCCACGCGATCGACCGCTTCGAGGAGTGGTTCACGACCTCGCTCGTGGTCGAGGACGGCCGGGTGGCGGGCGTCGTGGCCCGCGACGTGCGCAGCGGCGCGATGGAGCTGTTCGCCGCCAAGAACGTGATCCTCGCCTCGGGCGGAGCCGGCCAGTGCTTCGAGCCGACGACCAACGGGCTGATCTGCACCGGTGACGGAATCGCGCTGGCCTACCGCATCGGCGCGCCGCTCATGGACATGGAGATGGTCCAGTACCACCCGACGTGCCTGCCGGAGAACGGCTTCCTGATCACCGAAGGCGCCCGCGGCGAGGGCGCGCACCTGCTCAACGGCGATGGCGAGCGCTTCATGGAGAAGTACGCGCCCAACAAGCTCGAGCTCGCGTCGCGCGACGTCGTCTCGCGCGCCGAGCAGACCGAGATCAACGAGGGCCGGGGTGCCGGGCCGCGGCGCGACGGCATCTACCTCGACATCACCGTCGTGCCGCGCAAGCGCACGCTGGAGGCGCTGCGCGAGATCGTCAACATCGGCAAGGACTTCGCCGGCGTCGACATCACCCGCGAGCCGATCCTCATCCGTCCCGGCCAGCACTACGTGATGGGCGGGGTCAAGACCGACGTCAACGGCCGTACCCCGATCCCCGGGCTCTACGCGGCGGGCGAGGTCGCCTGCGTCTCGGTCCACGGCGGCAACCGGCTCGGGGCCAACTCGCTGCTGGACACGCTGATCTTCGGTCGCCGCGCGGGCGAGCACGCGGCCGCCCGCGCCGCGTCGACCCGGATGCCGTCGCCCTCACGCGCGTACGTGCGCGCGGACGAGTCCATGATCGAGCGCATCATCAGGCGGCCGAAGGAGGGCGCGCGACGGGTGTCGGAGATCAAGCACGAGCTCGGCACGACGATGAACGAGCACGTCGCCGTGTTCCGCGACGAACCGGGGCTGCGGACGGCGCTGGCGGTCGTGCACCGCCTCAAGGCGGAGGCCGCCGTGGCCTACATCGACGACCGCGGGACGGTCTTCAACCAGGATGTGCTCGCAGCGATCGAGCTCGGCTTCATGCTCGACTGCGCGGAGGCGATGGTCACCGCGGCGCTGGAGCGCAAGGAGTCCCGCGGGGCGCAGTTCCGCGTCGACTTCCCCCAGCGCAACGACGCGCAGTGGCTGAAGCACATCGACATCAGCCGCAACGGCGATGGCGCGCCCCTCGTCTCCTACTCCGCCGTGACCTTCACCCAGTGGCAGCCCGAGGAGAGGAAGTACTGATGGCTGAGTTCACCCTGCGACTGCGCCGCTACGACCCTGGGTCGGGACGGGCGCCCTACTGGGACCAGCACACCGTGGAGCTGGAGCCCCACCGCTCCGTGCTGGAGGCGATCCTCCAGGTCAAGGACCGCGTCGACGGCTCGATCGGCATCCGCTGCTCGTGCATGGCGGCGATCTGCGGCTCATGCGGGGTGCGCATCAACGGCCAGCCGGGCCTGGCCTGCCACACCCACCTGGATCGCGCGCTGGCCTGCGCCCGCGACGGCGTCATCGAGGTCGAGGCGATGGGCAACATGCCGATCATCAAGGACCTGATCGTCGACATGGAGAAGGTCCACTGGAAGAAGATCCGCCGCGTCACACCGTGGCTGCTCCCCGAAGGCGTCGTCCCCGAGCGCGAGCACCTGGTCGACCGCGACGCGATGGTCGACGTCACCCAGTCGATGGCCTGCATCCAGTGCGGCGCGTGCGTCTCGGACTGCCTGACGATGGAGGTCGACCCGCTCTTCATCGGCCCGGCCGCGCTGGCCAAGGTCTACCGCTTCGTCGGCGATCCGCGCGATGCCCGCGAGCGCGAGCGGCTCGTCGACCTCGCCGAGGACCCCCACGGGATGTACAGCTGCACGCACTGCTTCAAGTGCATCGACGCCTGCCCCAAGGGCGTGGCGCCGATGAGCCAGATCATGCGCCTGCGCCGCCGCGCGACCAGCGACTGGCACATCGACGACGCCAACAACGGCCGGCGCCACGAGGAGGCGTTCGTCACGCTCGTCCGCGACTACGGCCTGCTCCACGAGGCAGAGCTGCTGCCGCGCTCCTACGGCGGCAACTCGTGGTTGGGCAAGTTCCACCCCGCAGCCGGGAAGGTGCTGCTGGAGTCGCTGCCGGTCGTCACGAAGGCGATCCTGCGCGGGAAGGTCGGCATCCGCCAGGCGATGTTCGGCCACAAGCTCCCCGCGCAGTCGCTGGACCAGGTGCAGCGGATCTTCGACCGCGTCGAGGGCCGGCCGCAGCGGGTGGAGCAGAACCTGTACGTCAGCGGCGAGGACGACGACGGGGCGGCCCGGGCGGCCGATCGCGCCGGGCGGATCGAGAAGGCCGTGACGGCGCAGAGGAGCGTGGTGCGATGAAGGTCGCCTACTGGCCGGGGTGCGTGAGCCGCGGCTTCACGCCGGAGCTGCACGGCTCGATGGAGCAGGTCGCACCGCTGCTGGACATCGAGCTGATCCCGCTGGACCGCGCCTCGTGCTGCGGTGCGGGCGTCATCGCCGAGCACAACCAGGAGCTCGCCGACACCCTGAACGCCCGCACGTTCGCGCTGGCCCAGCAGACCGACGGCGAGCTGATGATGAACATCTGCTCGACCTGCCAGGGCGCGCAGTCGGAGTGTCAGCAGCGGCTGGACGCCAGTGCCGAGTACCGCGCGACGATCAACGAGACGCTCGCCGACGAGGGGCTGACCTACCAGGGCGGGATCACGAACAAGAACTTCCTGTGGCTGCTCGTCGAGGAGCTCGGGCTGGACGAGCTGCGCTCGCGGGTGCGACGCCCGCTGACCGACCTGCGCGTCGGCCCGTTCTACGGGTGCTACATCGTGCGGCCGGTCGACCGCCTCGAGATCGACGCGCTCACCCCGCGCGACACCTACCTCTCGCGGGTCATCGAGGCGCTGGGCGGCACCGTCGTCGAGTACGCCGGGATGCACAAGTGCTGCGGCTTCCCCATCATCACGACGAGCCAGGAGGCGTCGCTGCGCCAGGCCGGCACGCACATGGCCGACGCGCGCGTCGCGCACGCCGACTGCGTCGTCACGCCCTGCCCGCTGTGCCACCTCAACCTCGACCTGCAGCAGCCGCTCGCCGAGCGGGTGGTGGGGCGCGAGATCGGCATGCCGATCCTGCACCTGCCCCAGCTCGTCGGGCTCGCGCTGGGCCTGGAGCCGAAGGAGCTCGGGCTCGGGCGCCACGTGGTCAAGCCGACGGCGGTCATCGACTGGACGACGTCGGTGGTCGGGAGCGTGGCGGCCCGTTAGGCGCGGCGGATCAGCTCGCGGCGCGTGCGGACCCCGAGCTTGCGGTAGATGTTGCGCGCGTGGGTGCGGACGGTCTCCACCCCCACCTGCAGCTGGACCGCGATCTGGGCGTTGGAGCGTCCCTCCTGCAGGAGCGCCAGCACATCCCCCTCGCGCGCGGTGAGCGGCTCGGGACCGGTCGGCCCGACGGCGAGCGGCTCGCCCGCCGTCGCCCGCGGGAGCACCTGCAGCCCGCGCGAGGCGAGGTGGATGGCGTTGAGGACGTCGCGGGCCTGCGTCTGCTTGGACAGGCAGGCGGTGGCGCCGAAGGTCAGGAGCTGGTTGGCCTCGGCGGCCGTCGGGCCGTTGGCGAGGACGACCAGGCGCGTCTGCGGGTGCGCGGCGTGCAGCTCGTGGACCTCGAAGGGGGTGATCAGCGAGCCGTAGTTCAGCAGCGCGACGTCGGGGACCTGGCGGCGCAGCGTCGCGCGCAGGCGTTCGGCGTCGAGGTCGGCGGCGACCAGCTCCAGGTTGGGGTCGTCGTCGATCAGCGCCGTCAGGCCGCGGGCGATCAGGTCTTCGAAGCGGGCGAGGGCGACGGTGGCGGGCATGGCGAGCTGGAGTTCTATCGGCCGCGGCGGCTGAAAGGGTGAGACCCGCGTCCCCCTGGGGCGACGAACGCGCTCCAGTCCGGGCGGCAAGATGCCGATCAGGTACCTCAGGGGTATCGCCATGCAGAGCGAGGGGGCGCCCGCCGGGGTCCCCTCGCCGTGTCCGGGGCCGGTCCGGGAGACCGGCCCCGGGCGCCGCGTGCGATGGCTAAGCTCGGCCCCCGCATGGTCACGACGCAGCTGCTGCGCTCCACCGAGGCGGCGCGTCCGTCGCTGGACATGGCGATCTCGGCCGCCCTGCTGCGGGAGGTCGCCGACGGCGTCCGCGGCCCGGTCCTGCGACTCCAGCGCCACGTTCCCGCGGTCGCGTTCGGCCGCCTCGACGCGCTCGCTCCCGGCTACGACGACGCGCTGGCCGCGGCGCGCGCGCTCGGCTACGCGCCGTTCGAGCGGCTGGCCGGCGGCCGCGCCGCGGTCTACCACGAGTCGGTGCTCACGATCGGGGAGGTGCTGCCCGACGAAGAGGCGTCGATCCACATCGCCCAGCGGTACGCGTCGACGGCCGAGACGATCGCGGCGGGCCTGCGCTCGCTGGGGGTCGACGCGCGGATCGGCGCGGTGGCCGGCGAGTACTGCCCCGGGGACTTCAGCGTCAACGCCGGCGGCGTGCGCAAGCTCAGCGGGACGGCGCAGCGCGTGGTGCGGGGTGCGGCCTACGTCGGAACGGTCCTCGTCGTGGACGAGGCGGCGCGGGTGGCCGAGGTCGTCACGGCGGTCTACGCGGCGCTCGGCCTCGACGTGGACCCCGACACGTCCGGCGCGATCGCCGACGACATCGCCGGGATCACCCTGGATGCCGTCGAGGAGGCTCTGATCGCCGCCTTCACCGCACGATGCGGCGGTCCGCTGGAGCCGGTGCCGCTCGATGCCCGCACGCTCGACCTCGCCCGAGCCCTGGAACCGCGCTTCTTGGCGCGTTGATACGCGCTTCATGCGGGTATGCGGCCGCGGTAGAGCAATTCGGGGGGACGGGCAAGTGGAAGATCGTGGCGGGAACCTGAGCTCCTGGGTCGTCCTCATCAGCGCCGTCCTGGTCGGAGCCGTCGTCGCGCTCGTCATCGGTGTGCTGATCGGGAACGCCACCGAGAAGACCAAGACGGTCACCGCGGGCCAGCCACAGGTGCTGCTGCCGCAGTCCAAGGTCGATCGCTCCAAGTCCCCGGCAGCGCCCGCGTTCAGCGCGGCCACGCTCGATGCCCTGCCGAACTTCAACTGGATCACCAACGGCGGCTCGCTCGCCAATCAGCGCTACTCGCCGCTCACGCAGATCAACACCTCCAACGTGGGCCAGCTCAAGGGCGTGTGGATGAAGCAGCTGAAGACCGTCGCCACGTCGGCCAAGTACTCGGCCGAGAATCAGCCGATCGTCTACAACGGCGTCATGTACATCTCCACCGGCGCGGACGAGGTCTTCGCCATGGACGTCGCCTCGGGTGACGTCAAGTGGAAGTACGACGCCCAGCTCGATCAGTCGATCTCGACCGCGTGCTGCGGCTGGAACAGCCGCGGCGTGGCCATCGGCGACGGCAAGGTCTACCTCGGCCAGCTCGACAACAGGGTCGTCGCCCTGGACATGCGCACCGGCAAGGTCCTCTGGACCAGGAAGGTCGACCGCTGGCAGGACGGCTACACCATCACGATGGCGCCCCTGTACTTCAACGGCCGCGTCGTGGTCGGCCTGGCCGGCGGCGAGTTCGGTGTCCGCGGGCGCGTCGAGGCGCTCGACGCCAAGACCGGTGGCGAGGCCTGGCGTTTCTACACGACGGCGGGCCCCGGTGAGGTCGGCGGCGACACGTGGCCGTCGGACAACCAGTCCTACAAGACCGGCGGCGCACCGGTGTGGCAGACCCCATCGGTGGACCCCGCGCTGGGGATGATGTACTTCTCCACCGGCAACGCCGCCCCGGACATCAACGGCGAGCTGCGCGCCGGCGACAACCTGTTCGCCTCGTCGATCGTCGCGCTGGACATGAACACCGGGAAGTACAAGTGGCACTTCCAACAGGTGCACCACGACATCTGGGACTACGACGGTCCGTCGCCGACGATCCTCTACGACGCCAACGTGAACGGCAAGGTCGTCCACGGCATCGCCGAGGCCTCCAAGACCGGCTGGCTGTACATGCTCGATCGCCAGACCGGCAAGCCGATCTTCCCGATCCCGGAGAAGCCCGTCGGCCAGGACCCCAACCAGAAGACCGCGGCGACGCAGCCGTTCCCGTCGACCGAGCCGTTCGCGCGCCACGAGCTCAACAACACCGACCTGAAGAAGATCCAGGCCTCCGCGAAGTCCCAGATCGGGAAGGGCAAGAAGGTCGCGCTCAAGCGCGGCTCCATCTTCTCCCCGTTCGGCAAGAAGCCCGTCGCGGTCATCCCCGGGCCGACCGGTGGCGACAACTGGCCGCCGGCGTCCTACAACGAGAACCTGCAGATGTTCTACGTCTGCTCGCAGAACAGCCCGGCCGCGCTCGGTCAGTCCAAGCTGCCCGGCCACAAGCCCGGACAGCTCTACATCGGCTCGATCTTCGTCTCGTCGGGCTTCAACGGCGACGGCAACGTGACGGCGATCGACGCCCAGACGGGCAAGATCGTCTGGCAGATCTCGACGCCGGACTCGTGCTACTCGGGCACGGTGACGACCGCGGGCAACGTCGTGTTCGTCGGGCGCAACACCGGCGAGCTGCAGGCCTACGACGCGCGCAACGGCTCGCGCCTGTGGTCCTTCCAGACCGGTGCCGGCGCCAACAGCACCGTCACGACGTTCATGCAGGACACCCAGCAGTACGTGGCCTTCTACGCCGGCGGCAACTCGCTGGCCGGCACGCCGCGCGGCCGCAACGTCTGGCTGTTCTCGCTCACCGGCACGGTCGGCCCGCTCAAGGGCACCGGCGCCAACGGCGGGGCGATCACCCACGCCGGCGAGCCGACGACCTCCCAGCAGTCCCAGCAGACCGCCAACAACACGGTCAAGAAGACGACCGGTGCCAACAAGACGGTCACCGGCGACCCGGCCGCGGGCAAGCAGGTCTTCGCCGACAACTGCTCGACCTGCCACGGCGCCGACGCCAAGGGCGGCAACGGCGGTCCCGATCTGACCCAGATCGCCAACGCCAAGGACCTCACGAAGGTCGTCACGCAGGTCACCAAGGGCGGCGGCGGGATGCCGGCGTTCAACGGTCAGCTCAACCCGCAGCAGATCGCCGACGTGGCGGCGTACGTGGTGAAGACGGTCAACGGCGGCTGAGGCCGTCAAGATCAGGGGACGCGCGGCGACTACCTCCCTCAGGAGTCGCCACGCCTGTCCCCCACTTGAAGGAACTCATGCTGCCCAAGGCCCTCGGGCTCGTCGCCCTCTGCGTCGTCGCCCTCACCCTGACCGCCTGTGGCGGCTCCGTGAGCGCCGGCGGGGGCTCCGTCAGCGTCGGCATCGGCATCGGCATCGGCATCGGCCCCAAGACGTACAACACGGCCGACCTCGAGGCCGAGCTGGCCACGAAGCTCGCGCCGCAGGGCAAGCTCACGCCGTCCGACATCACCGTCAGCTGCCCCGATGACATCCCCGTGAAGAAGGGCCACCGGTTCGACTGCAAGCTGACCGTGAACGACGATCGGTCGACGGTCGTCGTGAAGGTCACCGAGACCAACGACGAGGGCCACGTCACCGCCACCGTGCCGCCGCAGAAGGCGACGACGGCGCCGACCTCCTAGGTCAGGCGGCGGGCGCCGCGGAGCCGACCAGGCCGCGATCTACGACGAGCTCGGCGATCTGCACCGTGTTCAGCGCGGCGCCCTTGAGCAGGTTGTCGCCGACGACGAACAGGTTCAGCGTGTGCGGGTCGCTCAGGTCGCGGCGCACGCGCCCGACCACGGTCTCGTCACGGCCGGCCCACTCCAGCGGCGTCGGCACGTCGTCCAGGACGAGCCCGGGGAAGGCCACCAGCGCCTCGTGGGCCTCGTCGAGGTCGGGGAGCTTGGTGAACGTCGCGCGCACCGCGATCGCGTGACCGACCATGACCGGCACGCGGACGCAGGTCGGGCTGACGCGCAGCTGCGGGATCGAGAGGATCTTGCGCGACTCGTTCTGGAGCTTCATCTCCTCGTCGGTGTAGCCCTGGTCGTCCAGGTCGCCGAGGAGGGGGACGACGTTGAAGGCGAGCGTCGCGTTGTGGACCGAGTGCTCGACCTTCGCGGCAGCGGTGGCACCGTCGTTGACGAGCAGGTCGACGTCGGCGGCCAGCGGCGCGATCTGCGCGGCGAGCTCGTCGATGCCCTTCTGCCCCGCGCCGCCCGCGGCCTGGAACGACGTGGCGACCATGTCGGTCAGCCCGTAGCGGTCGTGCAGCGCCTTCAGCGGCAGCATCGCGACCATCGTCGTGCAGTTCGGGTTGGCGATGATGCCCTTGCGGGCGTCCTCGATCGCGTCCGGGTTGACCTCGGAGACGATCAACGGGACGTCGGGGTCCATGCGCCAGGCACTGGAGTTGTCGACCACGGTCGCCCCGCCGGCGGCGAACTTCTCCGCCCATGCCTTCGAGGTCGAGCCGCCCGCGCTGAACAGCGCGATGTCGAAGCCGGTGACGGTGTCGTCGCGCAGCGGCTGGATCGTCAACCCGTCGACGACCTTGCCCGCGGAGCGCTCCGACGCGAACAGCACGACCTCGTCGGCCGGGAACGCGCGCTTGCGCAGCTGCTCGCGCATGACGGTGCCGACGGCGCCGGTGGCGCCCACGATCGCGAGCCTCATGACGCGAACTCCCCGAACGGCTGCTCGGGGCGGATCGTGTCCGGGCCGCTGAGCTCGAAGGCGGCGTGCAGCGCCCGCACCGCGGTGGGGACCTGCTCGCCCGGGACGACGCACGAGATGCGGATCGGCGAGGTCGAGATCATCTCGATGTTGATGCCCGCCTCGCCCAGGACGGTGAAGACCTTGGCGGCGACGCCCGGGTGCGTCTTCATCCCGGCGCCGACGACGGAGACCTTGCCCATCGACTCGTTGGCCCGCACGGTCATGCCGAGCTCCTCGGCGATCGCGGCGAGCGCCGCGCGCGCGGTGAGCAGATCGTCGCGCGGGACGGTGAAGGACAGATCGGCGCGCGAGCCCTCGCTGACGGGCTCGTTCTGCACGATCATGTCGACGTTCACGTTGGCGTCGGCCAGGGCGGTGGTGACGCGGCCGGCGACTCCTGGCGTGTCGGGCACGCCCGTGAGGGTCACGCGGGCCTCCCCGGTGGAGTGCGTGACGGCGGTGATGAGCGGGTTCTCCACGGTGACTTCCTCTCCGACGACCACCGTACCGGTCGCGTCGTCGAAGCTCGATCGGCAATGGATGCGGACGCCATGGTTGCGCGCGTACTCGACCGAGCGCAACTGCAGCACCCCGGCCCCGGACGCGGACATCTCCAGCATCTCCTCGAAGGAGACGACCGGCAGCTTGCGCGCGTCGGACACGATCCGCGGGTCGGCGCTGAACACGCCGGCGACGTCGGTGTAGATCTCGCACTCGTCGGCGTCGATGGCAGCGGCGAGGGCGACGGCGGTGGTGTCCGACCCGCCGCGGCCCAGCGTGGTGACGTCATGGCTGGTGCTCACGCCCTGGAAGCCGGCGACGAGCACGATCGCGCCCTCGTCCAGCCCTTGGCGGATGCGGTCGGCCCGGACCTCGAGGATCCGCGCCTTCGTATGCGACGTGTCGGTGACGATCCCGGCCTGGCTGCCGGTCAGGCTGATCGCCCGGTGACCGAGGTCGTTGATCGCCATCGCCGCCAACGCGCAAGACTGCCGCTCACCTGTGGAGAGCAGCATGTCCATCTCACGCGGATCCGGGCTCGAGGAGATCTCCTGCGCCCACGCGATCAGCTCGTCCGTCGTCTTCCCGCGCGCGCTGAGGACGACGACGACGCGCATCCCCTGTTCGCGCTTGGCGACGATCCGCTGCGCGGCGCGCTTGATGCGCTCGGCGTCGGCGACAGAGGTGCCGCCGAACTTCATGACCACGGTTCCCGGCATGACGACCGTCCAAGGTACTCGGTGAGCGCGCGAGCCCGAGCGCGCGGCCTGCTCGTGGCCGCTGCGGCATGCGTGGGCGGCGTCGTGCTGGGGGCGTGTGGAGGCGGTTCGGCGCGCGGGGACGAGGCCGCGGACGCGGTCGTGGTGCGGACCGTCGCGCCGGCGACGGCGGTCGCCCTGCCCGTGCCCGTGCAACGAGCGGCGGCGGAGCTCTTCGTGGTCGGGTTCGGCGGGACGTCGGCGCGCGACGCAAGCGTGAAGCGGCTCTCCCGGCGCGACTGGGGCGGCGTGATGGTGATGCGCGGGAACGTGGGGTCGGGCGGTGGGGGCGCGGCCGGGCGGGTTCGCCGGCTCACGGCGGGGATCGGGGGTCGGGCCGTCGCCGCGGGCTTTGCGGCGCCGTTGGTGTTCGTCGCCGGCGGGGATGGTGCGCCATCGCTGGCCGGCTTGCCGCGTGGCCGCCCGGTCGATGCGCGTTCGGCGGGCGCGATGGCCGCGCGGGCCGCTTGGACGGTGCGATCGATCGGCGGCTCGGTCGTCCTGGGGCCCGTCGCCGATCTGGCGCAGTCCGCGGGGCCGGCCGCGCGCAGCGGGTTCTCGGCTGATCCGGCGGTGGCTGCGACGTCGACCGCCGCCGAGGTCCGCGCGAACGCGGCCGGCGGCGTCGCGGCGGCGCCCGGCGCGTTTCCCGGGCAGGGCGGTGCGGCCCAGGACCCGTCGCTGGGGCCGGCGACGGTCGGCTTGCCGCTGCAGACCCTCCGGCAGGCGGACGTCGTCCCGTTCACCGCCGCGGTCCGCGCGGGTGCGGCGGTCATCCAGATGAGCAACGCCGTCTACGCGGCCTGGGACGGCGTCACCCCCGCGACGCTCCTCCCCGAGGCCTACGACCTCCTGCGCCGCGGCACGGGCTTTCGCGGCGTCGCGCTCAGCGCCGACCTCAACGCGACCACCGCGACGACCGGCGCCACCGCCGCGGCCGCCGCCGTGCAGGCGCTCCGCGCCGGAGCCGACCTCCTCTTGATCCCCGGCGCTGCCGCCGACCAGGAAGCGGCCTACCAGGCCGTCCTGCGCGCCCTGCGCGCATCCCCCACCCTGCGCACCCGAGCGGCCCAGGCGCTGGCCCGAACCGCCGGACTGCGCACGCAGTTCCACGGCTGATCCACCGCGATCGCGTGTTGTTGTGTGACCCGCATCGCGGGATCGTGGCGCCAGGGCGACAGAGCATGGACTTCGTGCCGCTGAGGGGAACAAAGTCCACGCTCTGTTGGCCGCCGACCTCGCCGGCCGCCAGCACGGGGTCCTGGCCGCCAGTCAGCTCATCGACCTCGGGCTCGGGCGCTCGACCATCTCGCGATGGTCACGCACCGGCCTGCTCCACCGGCTCTACCCGGGTGTCTACGCGTTCGGCCATCGATCGCTGCGACGTGAGGGCCTGCAGATGGCGGCCGTCCTCACCGGTGGTCCGGCCAGCCACCTGTCGCATCGAGCGGCGTTGCTCGCACGTGGCCTGCGCCCCTCAGCGGGATCCACCTTCGAGATCACGACGCCGCTGCAGCGCTCCCGGCGGATCGCCGGCATCAAGGCCTACCACCATCCGCTGCACCCCGACGACTGCACGCACCTCGACGGCGTTCGGATCACCGCGGTCGCACGCACCTTCGTCGACGTCGCGGGGGTCCTGCCGGCCGCGGAGCTTCCGGTCCTCCTGGAACGCGCCGACGATCGCGGGATGCTCGATCGCCGCGCGCTCGACGCCGCCATCGTGCGGGGCAAGGGGCGGCGGGGGATCCGGGAGCTCAAGGCGGCGCTCGCGGACATGGATCCGGACCCGGCGTTCGTGCGGTCGGAGTTCGAGCGGCGCATGCGGGCGCTGCTGCGCCGGGAGGGCCTGCCGATTCCCGACTCCAACCCGTGGGTCGAGATCGCCGAGGTCGACCTGATGTGGTCCCAGCAGCGGGTCGCGGTCGAGCTCGACGGCTACGAGCACCATCGCGGACGCGTCGCGTTCGAGCGCGACCACGAGCGCAGCCTGGAGCTCGAGGCGCGCGGATATCGCGTGCTGCGCGTGTCGTGGCGGCAGTTCACGCGCGAGCCGGATCGCGTGCTGGCCGCACTGCGAACGGTGCTCGCGGTGTGATGGACGGCGCGCACCTGACGGCCCGCGGCGATGCGGGCGGTGTCAGACCGCGCGGCGGCCCGCGAAGGCGCGGCCCAGGGTCACTTCGTCGGCGTACTCCAGGTCGGAGCCGACCGGCAGGCCGGAGGCCAGGCGCGTCACCGTGATCTCGGGGGCGCGCTCGCGCAGGCCGTCGGCGATGTGCAGCGCGGTGGCCTCACCGGTGGTCGTCGGGTTGGTGGCCAGGACGACCTCGCGGATCCCCGGTGCGTCGGTCGCCGTCACGCGCACGTAGAGCTGCGCGATCTTCAGGTCCTCGGGATCGACCCCGTCGATCGGCGACAGCGCGCCACCGAGGACGTGGTAGCGGCCCGGGAACTCGTGGGTGCGCTCGATCGGGATGACGTCGCCGGGTTCCTCGACGACGCAGATGAGGCTCGCATCGCGGCGCTCGTCGAGGCAGATGCGGCAGCGCGGACCGTCGGCGAGGTTGAAGCAGACCTCGCAGAGGCCGATGCGCTCCTTGACCTCGCGGATCGCGTCGGCCAGCGCGTTGGCCTCCTCAGCATCCGTGCGCAGGATGTGGAAGGCCAGGCGCTGTGCCGTGCGGTTGCCGATTCCGGGCAGCTTGGCCAGCTCGGTGACCAGCCGCTGGATCGGCGGAGCGTTCATCGCGGGAAGCGCGGCTTCCCGCCGGGCGGCAGGCCGGGGCCCGGGCCACCCATGCCCGGAAGGCCCATCGAGCCGAGGTCGAGACCGCCGGTCAGGCCGCCCATCTTCGACGAGGCGAGCTCCTGCGCGGCGCGCAGCGCCTCGTTCGTCGCCGCGAGGACCATGTCCTGGAGCAGCTCGACGTCCTCCGGGTCGACCGCGGACGGGTCGATGCGGATGTCCTTGATCTCGAGGTCGCCCGTGACCTTCACGGTGACCATTCCGCCGCCGGCGGAGGCCTCGACGACCTCGTCCTTCAGCTGCTCCTGCGCGGCCATCATGTCGGCCTGCATCTTCTGGACCTGCTTGAGCATCTGCTGCATGTTCGGCTGGGGCATCAGGAAGGCTCCTCCTCGTGGGTCAGCTCTTCGGCGTCGAACGCTTCCTTGAAGCGTGCGATCCACTCGTCCTCGCTGGGTGGCGGCAGCTCCTCGACGGCGGGCATCTGCATCTCGTCGCGCAGTTCGAACTCCGGCCGCAGCGGGTGGCCGATGACCGCCCGCAGCGCCGCGGCGACGATCTCGCGATTGGCCATGTCCTCGGCCTTGCGATGCGCGAACGCCTCCGACTTCGGGAACGCGATCTCGACCACGTCACCGCTCACCGCGACCGGTGTCGCCGTCGCCATGATCGCCGCGAGCAGCCCGTTCTCCGAGCGCACCGTGTCCAGCACCGCGGGCCACACCTCGGTCAGCGACTCCAGGGTGGGAGCACCGAACGGCGACGGAGCCTCGGCCACCGGGAGCGACTCGAGCGCGGGCACGAACGGCTCGAACTCGGGCTCGCTGGGCGCGGGCGGCGAAGGCTGGGCGAACGGCGTCGGTTCGGGGACGGGCGGCTGGGCGGCAAACGGCGTCGGCTCGGGGACGGGCGGCTGGGCGGCGAACGGAGCGGGTTCGGGCTCGGGCTCGCGGGCGGGGGGCGCGGCGTCGGGAGCCGGCTCCGGCGCGACGGGCGCGGGCGGCTCCGCGGCGAACGGCTCCGGCTCCGGCTCCGGCT
>JAOPZL010000342.1 GCA_025964175.1 Solirubrobacterales bacterium | reverse complement strand
CGGAGGCGATCGCGGCGCCGGCTACGAGGTGACGAAAGCGGCGCGAGCGCCGGCGGGGAAGACCAAACATAAGGGCACCCTAACAACTGGTACAGTCCACGAAAGTTCGGGTCACCTAATACGGCTCGGTCCCAGATCAGACGAAGCGAGGTTCTCATGCACGGAAGAGAGTCGATGAGGGGCGCGATGCGGCCAGGACGCGCTCGCCGCCGCGGGTTCGCGGCCGCCGCGCTGACGGCGGTCGCGTTCGCGGCGGCGACGAGCTCGGCGGCGGCCGCCCCGGCGCTCACGGTGACGCCGAAGCTCAACCTCGACCCGAACGCTCCGGTCGCCCTGACGGTCACCGGAACCGGCTTCAACCCGGCCGCCGGCGGCGGCTCGGGCATCTACGTCACCTACGGGCCCAAGACGGCCGGCGGTGCCGCGTTCTCGACGAGCGGGAGCGTCCTGCAGTCCACCAAGTGGACCCATCTCGGCGCGACCCCCTCGGCCGGCCAGGAGACGCTCAACGTCGACGGGTCGTTCTCGACCACGCTCACGGTCAGCGCCCACACGGCGAACGTCGACTGCACGCAGGTCCTCTGCGGCGTCATCGCCGTCGCCGCGCACGGCGACTTCACCGACCGCACCCAGGACACCTACGTCCAGACCGTGTTCAGCCCCGCGTCCCCGCTGACCCCGGCGGTCACGGTCACGCCGATGACCGGCCTCGACCGGGATGCCGAGACCACGCTCAACGTGAGCGGCACCGGGTTCGACCCCAACGCGGCCGGCGGCAACGGCTTCTACGTCGCGTTCGGGCCCAGGGGCAGCGACTTCTCGACGAACACCGCGCCGTACTACAAGGCCGTCTACGTGCGCCTCTCGGGCACCACGCCGGGCACGACCCTCAACCTCGACGGCTCGTGGTCGACGACGATCGCCGTCAAGCGGGTCTACAGCAAGACGTCGGCAGGCGCCTCGCCGGTCACCACCGACTACGACTGCTCCGCCGTGCAGTGCAACGTGCTGACCTTCGGCGCGCAGGGCTCGACGGACCGCTCGCTGGACACGACGACGCCGATCGGCTTCGCGCCGGCGCCCGGAGGCGGCGGGAGCAGCTCTCCCACGGTCGCCGTCTCCCAGAGCTCCGGCCTCAGCGTGCAGAGCCCGACCACGCTCACGGTCACCGGTCGCAACTTCAGCACGGTCGACCCGGGCATCTACGTCGCCTTCGGCCCGCTGGTCGTGACCTCGGACCCGGGGGCGTACAAGCCGGCGAAGTGGGTCCACGTCGGAGCCACGCCGTCGGCCGGCCAGGACGCCCTCAGCGCCGACGGGTCGTTCTCGACCACGCTGACCGTCCAGGCGCTGATGACCAACAGCCTGAGCACCAACTGCACCGTGACGCAGTGCTACGTGCAGACGTTCAAGGCGCACGGCGCCAGCGATCCGACCCAGACGACCGCGACGCCGGTCTCCTTCGGCGGCGTCGTCGCGTCGGCCGGCTCGGGCGAGACGACGATCACGCCCGAGCTCGTCCCCGACGTCGCACCGGCATCGGCCCCGAGCTCCGCCGGCGGTTCAGCCACGGCCGTGCCCGTCCGCGTCGCGCCGAAGCTGACGAAGGTCGCGCTGGGCAGGAAGGGCCGCGTGTCGATGCGGGTCTCCGCGCGCTCCACCGTGACGTTCACCGTCAAGCGCAAGGTCGGCCGCACGTGGGTCGTCGTCAAGACGATCAAGGTCGGTGCGAAGAAGGCCGGCCTGGTCGCAGCCGACCTCAGGCTGCGCAAGCACGGCCTGTACCGCGTCTCGATCTCCGCCGTCACCGCCGATGGCGTCAAGGGCAGGTCCGTCGTCAAGAGCGTGCGCGTGGGCTGACCCCTCACGCGCCCGGGCTCGGGCCGACCCCGCCCGAGCCATGCACACCCATCGTGCGCCGCCGCGCCCAGATCCGCGGCGGCGCGCGACGGATCCTCGACGCCTCGCGAGCGTTCATCGGCGGCACGGTGATCGACGTGTGCGGCGGCCGGCCGTGCACCGCCGTCGATCCGGCAGCCGGCTAGTCCGTCAGGGCGGTGAGCCACATCCGGGCGAGGACACCGAACAGATGCTCTCGCTCGGTGGGCCACCGGGAGCGCAGCCAGGAGTCGTTGGCCACGTCGAGCTGGCGCTTGAGCACGACCGCGATCAGCCGCGCGTGGTCGGGCTCCCAGCCGCGCGCGTCGACGAGGCCGGCGGCCAGCTTCTCGCTGGAGCGCGTCCAGTCGGCGTCCAGCGCGGCGCGGGCCTCGGAGTCGGCCCCCGCGGCCTCGCTCAGCGCGGTCCAGTAGGCGCGCTGACGGTCCAGCCCGTCGACGAAACGCCGCAGCCAGTCGTGCAGCAGGCCCTGGGTCGGGGCGCGGGCGACCTCGATGAGGTCGGCGTACTCCGGGTCGTACTCGACCAGCGCGTCGTAGAAGCCGTGCACGACGTCGCTCTTGGACGGGAAGTGGAGATAGAACGTCGCCCGCGTCGCACCCGCGGTGGTCGCGATGTCCTCGATCGTCGTGGACGCATAGCCCTGGCTGGAGAAGAGCTGCGCGGCCGCGTCGAGGAGACGGGATCGGGTGAGCTGCTTCTGCGCCTGACGCAGGGAGGTCGGAGGGGTCAGCGCCATTACATCCCTTCTACCACATGGTCGATGACTCCACTGGCGAGACAGTCCGTCTAGCCAGTATGCTTAACGACAAGCTAAACAACGGTCGTACCAGTACAAAGATCTGGAGGGTCATGAAGGATCAAGAGGGCTCGCTTGGGTCGTGGGCCACGCTCATCGGCGCCGTACTCGTGGGTGCCGTGGTGGCGCTCATCGTCGGCATTCTCATCGGCAACGGCACCGAGCAGACGAAGACCGTCACGCTCGGCCAGGCCGACGTCCTGCTTCCGCAGACGAAGGTGGACCGGTCCAAGTCGCCGTCCGCTCCTGCATTCACGCCGGCCACGCTCAACGCGCTGCCGACGACCAACTGGATCACCAATGGTGGTTCCATCTCCAACCAGCGGTACTCGCCGCTGACGCAGATCAATACGACGAACGTCTCGCAGCTCAAGGGCGTCTGGATGAAGCAGCTCGACACCGTCTCGACTGCCGCCAAGTACTCCCAGGAGGGCCAGCCGATCGTCTACAACGGCGTCATGTACGTCTCCACGGGCGCGGACGAGGTCTTCGCCATGGACGTCACCTCGGGTGACGTGAAGTGGAAGTACGACGCCAACCTGGATCAGAAGATCTCCACCGTCTGCTGTGGTTGGGACAACCGCGGCGTGGCCATCGGCGACGGCAAGGTCTACATCGGCCAGCTCGACGGCAAGGTCGTCGCGCTGGACATGCGCACCGGCAAGGTCCTCTGGACCAAGCAGGTCGACCGCTGGCAGGACGGCTACACCATCACGATGGCGCCGCTCTACTACGAGGGTCGCGTCGTCATCGGCGTGGCCGGTGGCGAGTTCGGCATCCGCGGCCGCGTCGAGGCGCTCGACGCCAAGACCGGTGGCGAGGCCTGGCGCTTCTACACCACCGCTGGACCGGGCCAGATCGGCGGCGACACGTGGCCGTCGGACAACGACTCCTACAAGTCCGGTGGCGCACCGGTGTGGCAGACCCCGTCGGTCGATCCCGAGCTGGGGATGCTGTACTTCTCGACCGGCAACGCCGCCCCGGACGTCAACGGCGAGATGCGTGAGGGCGACAACCTGTTCTCCGCCTCGATCGTCGCGCTCGACGTCAAGACCGGCAAGTACAAGTGGCACTTCCAGCAGGTCCACCACGACATCTGGGACTACGACAGCCCGTCCCCGACGGTCCTCTACGACGCCAACGTGAACGGCAAGGTCGTCCACGGCATCGCGCAGCCGAGCAAGACCGGCTGGCTGTACATGCTCGATCGCAAGACGGGCAAGCCGATCTTCCCGATCAACGAGACGCCCGTCCCGCAGGATCCGAACCAGAAGACGGCCGCGACGCAGCCGATCCCGACGACCGATGCGTTCGCTCGTCACGTGCTCACCGACGCGGACTACAAGAAGATCCTGGCCGCCGGCAAGGCGCAGATCGGCAACGGCAAGGCCGTCAAGATCAAGCGGGGCGACATCTTCGACCCGTTCGGCAAGGAGCCGGTCGCGGTGCTGCCCGGTCCGACCGGCGGCAACAACTGGCCGCCGTCGTCGTACAACCAGAAGCTGCAGATGTTCTACATCTGCTCGCAGAACAGCCCGGCCGCGCTCGCGCAGTCGCCGCTGCCGGGTCACAAGCCCGGTCAGATCTACATCGGCTCGCTGCTCGTCTCCACCGGCTTCAACGGCGACGGCAACGTGACGGCGATCGACGCCCAGACGGGCAAGATCGTCTGGCAGATCGCGACGCCGGACTCGTGCTACTCGGGCACGGTGACGACCGCGGGCAACCTCGTGTTCGTCGGGCGCAACACCGGTGAGCTGCAGGCCTTCGACGCGCGCAACGGCTCGCGTCTGTGGTCCTTCCAGACCGGTGCCGGCGCCAACAGCACCGTCACGACGTTCATGCAGGACAACCAGCAGTACGTGGCGTTCCTGGCCGGCGGCAACTCGCTGGCCGGCACGGCGCGCGGCCGCAACGTCTGGCTGTTCTCGCTCAACGGCACCGTCGCCCAGCTCAAGGGCACGGGCAAGGACGCGGGCGCCATCACCCACGCGGGTGAGACGAACACGTCCGAGCAGTCGGCGCAGAGCGATGCCAACACCGTCGACAAGACGACGTCGGCGGGCGCGAACGACACCAAGGACATCAAGGGCGACGCAACCGCCGGCCAGCAGGTCTTCGCCGACAACTGCTCGACCTGCCACGGTGCCGAGGGCAAGGGTGGCAACGGCGGTCCCGATCTGTCGGCGATCGCGGACGCCAAGGACCTGACCAAGGTGGTCACGCAGGTGACCAAGGGCGGCGGCGGGATGCCGGCGTTCAACGGTCAGCTGAACGCACAGCAGATCGCCGACGTCTCGACGTTCGTCGTCCAGACGATCAACGGCGGCTAGCTCGAACGGAGGGTCCGCGCCCACTCCGGGCGCGGACCCGTCCGCCGTGCGCTCGATCGCCTAGCATCCTCCGCTTCACATGGCCGAACGCCGCCTTCACGGGCTCCAGCGCGTCCTGGGCGTCAACGCGCTCTTCTCCACGGCCTACGGCAACGTCGGGTCGTCGATCTACTACGCGCTCGGCCTCGTCGCCTCGCTCGCGCTCGGCCTCACGCCGGTCGTCTTCGTCATCAGCGGGTTCATCTTCTTCCTGACCGCTTCCACGTACGCGGAAGCGACCGCGATGTACCCCGAGGCGGGCGGCTCCAGCTCGTTCGCCCGCCACGCCTTCAACGAGTTCTGGTCGTTCTTCGCGGCCTGGGGCTCGATGCTCACCTACACGATGACGATCGCCACCTCGGCGTTCTTCGTCCCGCACTACCTGGGTGGCCTGTTCTGGGAGCCGCTGCGCCACGGCCCGGGCGACATCTTCTTCGCGATGGGCGTCATCGTCGTCCTGTGCCTGGTGAACATCCGCGGCGCCGAGGAGTCGGCCGGGATCAACATCGCCCTGGCGATCATCGACTTCATGACCCAGCTGCTGCTGGTGCTCGTCGGGATCTTCCTGATCCTCTCGCCCGACACGCTGGTCGACAACGTCAAGCTCGGCATCGCTCCGAGCTGGGGCGACTTCCTCGTCGCCATCCCGCTCTGCATGCTCGCCTACACGGGGATCGAGACGATCTCCAACATGGCCGAGGAGGCGCGCGACGAGCGCAAGACGATCCCGGCCGCGATCAAGCGCGTGGTCATCGCCGTCGTCGCCATCTACGCCGTGCTGCCCGCCATCGCCCTCTCGGCGCTGCCCGTCCACCAGCGCGCCGACGGCTCGTACTACACGCTGCTGGGGGAGCCCGAGGACAAGGGCGGCTTCGCCGGCGACCCGGTCCTGGGGGTGGTCAAGCAGCTGGACCTGGGCTTCCTGCAGCAGCCGGTGGAGATCTACGTCGGCATCCTCGCGGCGACGATCCTCTTCATCGCCGCCAACGCCGGGATCATCGGCGTCTCGCGTCTGGTCTACTCGATGGGCGTCCATCGCCAGCTGCCCGACGGGCTGCGCCGCCTGCACCCGAAGTACGGCACCCCGTGGATCGGCATCGCGATCTTCGGCACGATCGCCTGCCTGGTCCTGCTCCCGGGCAAGGCCGCCTTCCTGGGCAACGTCTACGCGTTCGGCGCGATGCTCTCGTTCACGATCGCCCATGCCGCCGTCGTCCGGCTGCGCGGCAAGGCCAAGGACGAGCTGCGGCCCTACCGCGGGCCGGGCAACCTCCGGGTGTTCGGCTACGACCTGCCGCTGTTCGCGGTCGGCGGCGGCTCGGCCACCTTCGTCGCGCTGATCGTGCTCGCGGTGCGCAACCCGGTGGTCACCGGGTTCGGCGTCGGCTGGCTGCTGTTCGGGATCGTCGTCTTCATCGCCTACCGCCACCAGCAGGGCCTGGACCTCACGTCGACGAAGAAGATCGCCGCCCCGCTGCCGGTCGTCGACCACGAGGCGGAGTACGACTCGATCCTCGTCGCCTTCGATTCGCTGATCTACAACGGCACCGCGGTCGCGACGGCGGCCAAGCTCGCCTCCCGGCGGCGCCGCGGCATCCATGTCCTCGTCACGATCACCGTCCCGTCGTCGTCGCCGATCGACGCGTCGCTGCCCGAGCAGGAGGCGCAGGCCGAGCAGCTCATCGAGCAGGCCAAGCTCCAGGGCGGGCGCCGCGTGACCGGCCACTGGGTGAAGGTCCGAGCCGGCCAGGGCGGCACGGTCATCGTCAAGGAGGCGCGCACCATGCGAGCCCGGGCCATCGTCATGGCGCTCAGCCCGCGCGGTGGGGCGACGCTGTTCAGCCGCACGGTCGAGACCGTCCTGCAGCAGCGCCCGTGCCGCGTGATCATCGCCGCCGCACCCGGCTCGGCCGGGCGCTCCACCGAGCTGCAGAAGGTGGCGGCGCACTGATGCCCGAGCTGCCCGAGGGACGCGACGTCCACCGTCAGAGCACGGTCGCGCTGTCGACGGCGCTGCTGATCATCGGGCTGGCGCTGATCATCCGCACGCTGCTCGCCGGAGGCGGGGTGGGCGCGCTGGGGATCCTGCTCGGCGTGCTCTTCGTCGCGGCGGGCGCCGGCCGGCTGTGGATCGTGCGCAAGTCCAAGAAGCCGAGATGACCCCGCAGCCGCCGCAGCCGCCCACGCCGCCGAGCGGGCCGCATCCCGCGGGCCCGGACCCACAGCCGCCCGCCCCCGGCCAGCACGACGCGTTCGAGCGCCGCATGGCCCAGGTCAACGACCGCAGCGACGTCTTCTTCCGGGCCTCGCTCGGCTCGCCGCGCCTGTTCGCGATCATCTACACGCCGATCGCCAGCGCGATCTACTTCTCGCTCGGGGTCATCGCCTCCTACGCGCTGGGGATGACGCCGTTCGTCTTCCTCGCCGCGGGGCTGTACTTCGCGATCACCGCGATGACCTACGTCGAGGGCGCCTCGCTGCACCAGGATCGCGGCGGGGCGACGGTCTTCGCCCGCTACGCCTTCGACGAGCTCACGTCGTTCGTGGCCGGGTGGGCGGTGCTCCTGGACTACGTGATCCTGATCGCCGTCTGCGCGCTGTCGGCGACGAACTACCTGCAGGCGTTCTGGCGGCCGCTGGCCGACGGCTGGCTCGAGGTCGCGATGGCGTGCGCCGTGATCGGCTGGGTCGCGGTCCGCAACATCCGTGGCTTCACGGCGCGCCGGGCGAAGGGGATCGTGCTGATCGTCGCGGCCGACATCCTGCTGCAGCTGCTGCTCATCGGGCTCGGCGCGGCGATGTTCTTCCACCCCAGCCAGCTGACCGCCTCGATCCACCTGGGCCACTCGCCGTCCTGGTCGGACGTCGTGTTCGCGCTGACGATCGCCACCGTCGCCTTCACGTCGCTCGAGTCGGCCTCCGGGCTGGCCGGCGAGGTCGGGGTGCGGGGCAAGGGCCTCAAGCGGCTCGTGGCCAGCGCCAGCGGGACGGTCACCTTCGTCTACTTCGGCATCGCGCTGGTGGCGATCATGGCGCTGCCGGTCACCAACGGCTCCACGCGCCTGTCGACGCGCTTCCAGGACGCTCCCGTGCTCGGCCTGGTGAGCGAGATGCACCCGGTCTGGCTGGCCGACACGCTGCGCTACGTCGTCGCCGTGGTGGCGACGGTCACGCTGGTCGCCGCCGCGGAGTCGGCGATGCTCGGCCTCTCACGGCTGGCCTATCAGCTGGGCACCAACCGCCAGATCCCCTCCGTCGTCGGCCGGCTGCACCCGACCCGCTCGACGCCGTACGTCCTGATCATCATCGCAGCGCTGCTGGCCGCGGCGCTCGTGATCCCGCAGGACCTCGACTTCCTCGTCGGCATCTACGCGTTCGGAGCGACGCTCGCCTTCACGATCGCGCACCTGTCGGTGGTCAAGCTGCGCTTCACCGAGCCGACCCGCAAGCGCCCGTACCGGATGCCCCTGACCATCGGGCGGGTCCCGATCCCGGCCGCGCTGGGCGCGGTCGTCTCGGCCGCGCTGTTCGTGAGCGTGCTCATCCTGCACGACGAGGCGCGCTACGTCGGCGGGGCGTGGATCCTCGGCGGCATCGTGCTCTACGTCGTCTACCGCAAGTCGGCCGACAAGCCCGTCTTCAAGCGCGTCAGCGTTCCCGAGTCGGCGCTGCGTCATCACGAGCCGCTGGAGGTCGAGTACGGCTCGATCCTCGTTCCGATCTTCGGCGGCCCGCTGGACGACGACATCGTCCAGACCGCGGGACGTCTCGCGTCCGAGGAGGGCGGCGACGAGAGCGCGTCCGGCGGCGCCACGATCGAGGCGCTGTGGGTCTTCGAGGTGCCGATGTCGCTGCCGATCGACGCGCGCCTGCCCGACGAGCAGCTCAAGCGCGCCCGCGCGGCGCTCGCGCGTGCGAAGGCGGTCGGCGAGGAGTACGAGGGCGTCGAGGTGGCCACCGCGACCGTGCGCGCCCGGCGCACCGGCCAGGCGATCGTCGAGGAGGCGCGCCGGCGTGGGGTGGAGGCGATCGTCATGGCCGCCGAGGCGCCCAGCCGCATCCGCGGCGGTGCGCTGCTGGGCGGCCGCGCGGGACCCAACGACAACTTCCTGGGCGACGTCACCAAGCACGTGGTGACCAAGGCGACGTGCCCGGTGATCCTCACCGCGCCGCCCGCCGGCGACGACGGCGATGCCGAGCGGCGCGACCCGCTGCCGGCCCAGCCGTCGACGCGCACGCCCCCCAGGTAGGGGAGGCGGCGGCGGGCGCGGTCATGGCCGGGGCGCCGGTGCGGTACCTTGCCGCCTCGTGTTCGTGCTGATCGTCGGAGCAGGTCGTGTCGGGTCGTCGGTGGCCAAGACGGCGCTGACCGCAGGCCATGAGGTGTCCGTGCTGGATGAGGATCCGCTCTCCCATGAGCGGCTCGACGTCGGAGCCGACGGAACCTGGGAGGACCGCGGTGGGCGCTTCACCGTCGGCACCGCGCTGGAGATCGACGCGCTGCTGGAGGCGGGCATCGAGCAGGCCGACGCCTTCATCGCCGCGACCGACGGCGACAACACCAACCTCGTGGTCGCCCAACTGGCGGACAAGCGCTTCGGTGTCGAGCGCGTGATCGTCCGCGTGATGGACCCCTACCGTGCGGCGTGGTACGCCGAGCAGGGCCTGGAGACGATCTCCCCGACCGCCCACGCGATCTCCATGTTCAACAAGGCGCTGGATCTCTGATGTACGTCATCGTCGTCGGCGGAGGCAAGGTCGGCTGGAACCTCGCGCGCGAGCTCATGGACAAGGGCGAGGAGGTCACGCTCATCGAGAGCGACCGCCGCCGCTACCTCGTCATCGAGCAGGAGCTCGAGCACGCGGTCCAGTACGGCGACGCGACCGAGCTGTGGGTCCTGGAGCGCGCCGGCATCCAGCGCGCCGACCTGGTCATCGCCGTGACCGGCGACGACGAGGACAACATGCTCGTCTGCCAGGTCGCCAAGGAGAAGTACCTGGTCGACCGGATCATCGCCCGGGTCAACAACCCGCGCAACCTCCAGCACTTCAAGATGCTCGGCATCCAGCCGGCCGTCAGCGCGACGGACCTGATCCTGCGCCTGATCGAGCACGAGGTCCCGCGCTACGGGCTCGTGCATCTGCTCGCGTTGGAGGAGGAGAAGCTCGAGATCATCGAGCTCGAGGTCTCCCACGACTCTCCGGCGGCGGGCAAGCGGGTCGTCGACATCGACCTGCCCGAGGGCTGCCTGATCATCTCGGTGCTGCGCGGAGGCGACGGGTTCGTGCCCAAGGCCGAGACCATCGTGCAGGGCGGGGACGAGGTCCTGCTCGTCCTGGATCCCGGTCTGGAGGAGCAGATCACTCCCCAGTTCACGTCCCCGGGAGACAACTGAACCGCCGATTCGTGGAGGAAGTTCCTCCTTGGATGCATTCTATGAGTATCGTTCGGCTATGCCCGAGCAACTGCGGCCGAGTCCGCACAAGACCAATGCGGTGCAGCGCGCCCTCGCGCATCCGCTGCGCGCCCGGATCCTCGTAGAGCTGGAGAAGCAGCCCGCCAGCCCCAGCCAGATCGCCGAAGTGGTCGGCGAGTCGGTCGGCGTCGTGAGCTACCACGTGCGGGTCCTGGCCGAGGCCGGGCTGGCCGAGCTGGTCGGGACGGTCCCCAAGCGCGGCGCGCTGCAGCACTTCTACGCGGTCCGCGAGAGCGACGCGCTCGGCGTGACCATGATGCTCGACCGCGAACGCGCCGACGCACTGCGCAAGGACCTGCGCGCGCTCATCGACGAGGCGCGCAGGTCGGCCGAGGAGGACCCGGGCGACGTCACGGTGACCGTGGTGGTCCACGCGGGCTGATCCGTCGCAAACCGCGTGTGTCTCGTGACACGCGGTCGCCTAATGTGGGCGACATGACCCTCGTGCTCGCACTGCGCTTCCACGAGGGGGTGGTGCTCGCCTCCGACGGACAGGCGACGACCGATGCCAGCGTGCAGCCGATGCGCCAACCGGTGCGCAAGCTGTTCGCGACCGGGCAACAGATCGCCTGGGGCGCAGCGGGATCGGTCGGCCTGCGGCAGCAGCTCGCGGGAGCGCTGTCGGATCGAGCGCCGGAGCTGGCCCGCGCGGACGATCCGCGATCGGTGCTGGTGCAGGCCGTGACCGCCGTGCAGCGCGCGGCGCTGGAGGACTTCGTCGGGCTGCCGGGCCGGCGGCCGCCCGAGCTGTGCGCGCTCTTCGCCTGGTGGGGGCCGGGAGCGACGGCCCCGTCGATCCTGACCGTCCCGCCGAGCGGAGCGGGGCACCAGCTGCACGAGCGCTGGGCGGCGATCGGCTCCGGGGACCTGCTCGCGGGCTACGCGATGCGGGCGGCCGCGGGGCTGCGCGTCGATACCCTGCCCGCCGCGGCGGCGCGGCTGGTGGCCTATGGGGCGGTGGCCGATGCGATCGAGACCGCCGCGGCGCTGCTCGGACCGCCGATCCAGCTGGCGGAGGTCACCCGCGCGGGCGGGGCGCGGGTGCTGGACGACGCGCTCGCGCAGAGCGCGCTGCCGCGGGCG
>JAOPZL010000325.1 GCA_025964175.1 Solirubrobacterales bacterium | reverse complement strand
CGCGGCCTCGGCGGCCAGCGCGTCGGCCGCCTCCACCAGGCTGGGGCCGGGTGAGCCGCGCAGGACCGCGTGCAGCGTCGCGTCGGGGTCGTGCCAGACCGCCTCGGGGGTGAACGCGACCTGCGGGATCGACGGGTCGAGCCCGGCGAGGTAGGCGCGCAGCGGCTTGGAGGTGGGGAGATCGCCGACGCGGATGACCGCATCGGGCCGATGGGCGCCCACGAACGCCTCGTCGCGCAGGAGCGCGTCGTAGTGGGCGACCGCGTTGGGTCCGCGGCGGGCACCGGAGAGCGGATCGCCGAGCACCGGCGCGCCGGCGGCGGCGGCGAAGGTGGCGATGGCCTGGGAGAGGTGCTGGTCGCGCTCCGTGCGCCCGGCGACGATCAGCACGCGCTCGTGGTCGCCCGCGATCGCGGCGAGGGTGCCGGCGCTGGACGCGGGCGCGGGCTGGGGGCTGGCCAGCCACGGCGCGCCCTCGGGGCGACCGGGCTGCGGATCCTCGGGCAGCGGGCCGTCGTGGATGAGCGGCTCGCGCAGCGGGACGTTGACCTGGACCGGACCGGGACGGCCGGCGCCGCCGAGGCCCTGCGCGGCGTAGGTGACGCGGCAGGCGAGGGAGCGCGCCCACCGCATGCGCTGCACGCCGGCCTCGTGGATGCCGAAGTCGACGAACCAGCGCACGGCGCTGCCGTAGAGCTTGACCTGGTCGATGGTCTGGCCGGCTCCGGTGTCGCGCAGCTCGGGCGGGCGGTCGGCGGTCAGCACGATGAGCGGGACGCCCGCCTCGTGGGCCTCGATCACGGCGGGCAGGTACTCGGCCGCGGCGGTCCCGGACGTGCAGGCGATGACGACCGGTCGCCGCGTCGCCTTCGCGGCCCCGACCGCGAAGAAGCCGGCGGCGCGCTCGTCCAGCTGCGAGTGGCAGCGGATCCTGCCGTCGCGCGCCAGCGCGAGCACGAGCGGGGTGGAGCGGGAGCCGGGGGAGGTGACGGCGTCGGCAACCCCGCAGCGCACGAGCTCGTCGACGAACGCGCGCAGCAGGAGTTGTGTGTCCGAGGTGGGGGTCACGACGCGGACGTTGACTCTAGGAGGCAACATGGTCCCATCGCCGACCCGCTCGTCCTCCTGCACGGCTTCACCCAGACCGGTCGCTCCTGGGCCGCGGTCCAGGCCGCGCTGCGCGAGCGGGCTCCGGAGCTGGAGACGATCGCGCCCGACCTGCGCGGCCACGGCCACGCCGCCGGCGCGCGTCCGATCGACACCGCGTCGCTGGTCGCCGACGTCCTGGCGCTGACGCCGGGGCGCTTCCTGCTGGCCGGCTACTCGATGGGCGGGCGGCTGGCGCTGCAGGTCGCGCTCGCCGCGCCCAACCGGGTGCGCAAGCTGGTGCTCGTCTCGACGACGCCGGGGCTGTCCAAGCCGGACGCGGCGGCGGAGCGCCGGGCGGCCGACGCGGCCCTGGCCGACGAGCTCGAGCGCGACGGCATCGAGGCGTTCACCGAGCGCTGGTCGGCGCTGCCGCTGTGGGCCGGACAGCCCGCCGAGGTGCGCGACGCGGCCAACGCGGAGCGGCTGGCGCAGGACCCGGCGGGCCTGGCGGCGTCGCTGCGCGGGTTCGGGACGGGGTCGATGACGGCCGTCTGGGACCGCCTGACGACCCTGCGCATCCCGGTGACGATCATCGTCGGGTCGGAGGACGAGAAGTTCCGCGCCACCGCTCGGCGGATGCACAAGCGCATGAAGTGGGCGAAGGTGGTCGTGGTCGCCGGAGCGGGCCACGCGCTGCCGCTGGAGGCGGCGGGCGCGCTGGCGCGGGAGATCGTGGCGTAGGGGGTTTCGCCGGTCGCGGTGGTGGAATGCGCGCATGAGCGGCGTGCGGCGCAACGGTGGGATCTCGTTCTGGTACGACGGCTTCGCCGAGCTCGGCGGGCGGCCGCGGCTGAACGGGGACCGCCGGGTGGACGTCGCGATCGTCGGTGGCGGCTACACCGGGCTGTGGGCGGCGTACTACCTCAAGCGCGCGCGGCCCGAGCTGGATGTCGTCGTGCTGGAGCGGGAGTTCTGCGGGTTCGGCGCGTCCGGGCGCAACGGCGGCTGGCTGTCGGATCACTTCTCCACGCCGCGCGCCGCGATGGAGCGCACGCACGGCCGCGCCGGCGTGGTCGCCCAGCAGCAGGCGATGCGGGCGTCGATCGACGAGGTGATCGCCGTCGCCGCGCAGGAGGGGATCGAGGCCGACATCGTCAAGCACGGTCTGCTGACCGTCGCGCGCGGTCCCGCGCAGGAGCGCCGGCTCGCCGCCGCGGTCGCGGAGGACCGGGCGTGGGGCGACACGCACGCCGATCTGCTCGAGCTCGACCGCCCGGCGCTCGACGCGCGCGTCACCGTCGCGGGCGCCGGCAGCGGCGCCTGGTCGCCGCACTGCGCGCGGATCCAGCCGGCCAAGCTCGTACGCGGGCTGGCCGAGCTGGTCGCGCGGCTCGGCGTGACGATCCACGAGTCAACGACCGTGACCGAGATCGTCCCCGGCGCCGCGATCACCGACGGCGGGACGGTCCGCGCCGACGTCGTGCTGTCGTGCCTGGAGGGCTTCACCGCCTCGCTGAAGGGCCGCGAGCGCGCGTGGCTCCCGCTCAACTCGGCGATCGTCGCCACCGACCCGCTGCCCGACCGCGTCTGGGAGGAGATCGGCTGGAGCGGGGAGGAGCTGCTCGGCGACGCAGCCCATGCCTACTGCTACGCCCAGCGCACCGCCGACGGGCGCATCGCGATGGGCGGGCGCGGGGTCCCGTATCGCTTCGGCTCGCGCACCGACGTCAACGGCGCGACGCAGGAGACGACGATCGCCCAGCTCACCGTCCTGCTGCACGACCTGTTCCCCGCGACCGCTGACGTCCCGATCGCCCGCGCCTGGTGCGGCGTGCTCGGCGTCCCGCGCGACTGGGCCTCGACGGTGCGGCTGGACCCCACCACCGGCCTCGGCACCGCCGGCGGCTACGTCGGCAACGGCGTGACGACCGCGAACCTCGCGGGCCGCACCCTGCGCGACCTCGTCCTCGGGGAGCAGACCGAGCTGACGGGGCTGCCGTGGGTGGGGCACACCGCCCGCGACTGGGAGCCCGAGCCGCTGCGCTGGATCGGCGCCCGGCTCGTCTACGGCCTCTACCGCGCGGCCGACCGCCGCGAGCAGGCGGGCGGCGAGCCGAGGACCAGCGCGCTCGCGAAGGCCGCCTCGCTGCTCGCCGGGCGCTGACCGCATCCGGACACGTCGTCCACCCCGTCGAGGTCCTCCACGACGGTCTGTCCGTTTGTCGCGACCATTGCGACCCACGAAGATGGTGGTCCATGAGCGCCACGGAGCAGGTCACCTTCGCCAACGTGGTCGGCGGTGAGATCGTCGACGCGACGACCGGCGACCACGAAGACGTCCTCAACCCGGCCACCGAGGAGGTCATCGCTCGGGTGCCCAAGGGCGGCGCGCAGGACACCCGCCGCGCGATCGGCGCCGCCGAGCAGGCCGCTCCCGCATGGGGGAGGACGACGCCCGCCCAGCGCGCGCAGGCGCTGCTGAAGCTCGCCGACCTGCTGGAGGCCAACGCGGCCGAGCTCGGCGATCTCGAGGCGCGCAACGCCGGCAAGCCGCGCGCGGCCGCCGCCGAGGAGATCCCGCTCTGCGCCGATCACCTGCGCTTCTTCGCCGGCGCCGCGCGCGTGCTCGAGGGCAAGGCCGCCGGTGAGTACATGGAGGGCTACACGTCGATGGTCCGCCGCGAGCCGATCGGCGTCGTCGGCCAGATCACGCCGTGGAACTACCCGCTCGCGATGGCGATCTGGAAGATCGGGCCCGCGCTGGCCGCCGGCAACGCGATCGTCCTCAAGCCGTCCGAGCTCACCCCGCTGACCACGATCCGCCTGGCCGAGCTCGCCCTGGAGGCGCTGCCCCCGGGCGTGCTGAACGTCGTCACCGGCCACGGAGACCCGGTCGGCACGACGCTCGTCACCGATCCGCGCATCCGGATGGTCTCGCTCACCGGCTCGGTCGGCACCGGCAAGGCGATCGCCCGCGCCGCCGCCGACACGCTCGCCCGCGTCCACCTCGAGCTGGGCGGCAAGGCCCCGGTCGTCGTCCTGGACGACGCCGACGTCGAGCAGGTCGCCGCCAACCTGCGCGTCAGCTCCTTCTTCAACGCCGGCCAGGACTGCACCGCGGCCTGCCGGGTCATCGCCACCGAGGCGGTCTACGACCAGCTGCTGGAGGCGCTCGTCCCGGCCGCCGCCTCGCTGAAGATCGGCGACCCCTTCGGCCCCGACCAGGACGAGATCGAGCTCGGTCCGGTCATCTCCCAGCGCCAGCGCGAGCGCGTCCTCGGCTTCATCGAGCGCGCGGCGGACGGCGGCGCCGAGATCCTCACCGGCGGCACCGCCCACGGCGACCGCGGCTTCTTCGTCACGCCGACCGTCATCGCCAACCCCGCGCAGGACTCCGAGATCGTCCAGCGCGAGGTGTTCGGCCCGGTCGTCTCCGTGCAGCGCGCCACCGGCGCCGACCAGGCGCTGGCCTGGGCCAACGACTGCGACTACGGCCTGGCCGCCTCGGTCTGGACCCGCGACGTCAACCTCGTGATGCGGGCCACGCGCGAGCTGGACTTCGGCTGCGTCTGGGTCAACGACCACATCCCGTTCCTCTCGGAGATGCCGCACGGCGGCTTCGGCCAGTCGGGCTACGGGAAGGACCTCTCCGCGTACTCGCTGGAGGAGTACACGCGGATCAAGCACGTCATGATCAACCTCGGGGAGTGACCCGGTTCCCATGAGCACCACCACCGCCACCATCTCGCGCGAGCGCATCGCCGAGCTGACCGCGCGCGAATCCGACCGCCTGAACGAGCGCACCGCCGGATCGGGCCGCATGTACGAGCGCGCGAAGGTGCCGCTCGCCGCGGGCGTCGCCTCCTCCTACCAGGTGCGCGACCCGTGGCCGCTGTACCTGGAGCGCGGCGACGGCCCGCGCGTGTGGGACGTCGACGGCAACGAGCTGTGGGACTTCCACAACGGCTTCGGCTCGATGGTCCAGGGCCACGCGCACCCGGTCATCGGCAAGGCGATCGGCGACCGCTACGGCTCGGGCACGCACTTCGCCGCCCCGACCGAGGACGCGATCATCGTCGCCGAGGAGCTCGCGCGGCGCTTCCAGCTGCCCAAGTGGCGCTACACGAACTCCGGCTCGGAGTCGACGATGGACGCGATCCGCATCGCCCGCGCGATGACCGGCCGCGACGACGTGCTGAAGATCTTCGGCTCCTACCACGGCCACCACGACACGGTGATGGTCTCGATCGGCATCGAGTACGACAAGATCGGTCCCCACGATGCGCCGGTCTCGCTGCCCTACGGCGGCGGCATCCCGCAGTCGACGGTCGACCACGTCTTCGCCGTGCACTTCAACGACGCGGAGTCGATGGAGAGGCGGATCGTCGCCCTGGATCGTGAGGGCCGCAAGCCCGCCTGCGTGATCATGGAGGCGGCGATGATGAACCTCGGCGTCGTCCTGCCCGAGGACGGCTACCTGCAGGCGGTGCGCGACATCACGCAGCGCCACGGCGTCGTCCTGATCTTCGACGAGGTCAAGACCGGCATCTGCATCGCGGCCGGCGGTGCGGTCGAGCGCTTCGGCGTGCAGCCCGACATGGTCACGCTGGCCAAGGCGCTGGGCGGCGGCCTGCCGACCGGCGCGATCGGCATGTCCGAGGAGGTCGCGAAGGTCGTGGAGGACGGCACCGTCTACCAGGTCGGCACCTACAACGGGAACCCGCTGGGCATGGCCGCCACGCGCGCCTCGCTGCTGGAGGTCATGACCCCGGACGCCTACGCCCACCTCGAGCGGCTCAACGACCGCATCGTCAGCGGCTGCGAGGCCGTCATCGACGAGTTCGGCCTGCCGGGCTACGCGGTCGGCGTCGGCTCCAAGGGCTGCGTCACGTTCTCGACGCAGAAGGTCATCGACTACGAGACGTTCAAGGCCAACCAGGACGCCGAGCTGTGCGACCTCGCCTGGCTCTACAACGCCAACCGGGGGATCTTCATGACCCCCGGGCGCGAGGAGGAGTGGACGCTCTCGGTGACCCACACGGACGAGGCGATCGACGCCTACGTCGCGTGCTTTCGCGAGATGGCATCGGATCTGACGGCATGAACCACCAACTGCTGCAGGAGACCGCGCGCGAGCACCTGCTCCTGCACTTCACCAACCACGGCGCCGCCTACGACCCCGAGGCCGAGCTGCTGGTCCTCGACCGCGGCGAGGGGCCGTATGTGTTCGACACGAAGGGCAACCGCTACGTCGACGCGCTCTCGTCGCTGTTCTGCGCCCAGCTGGGCTACTCCTACGGCGAGGAGATGACCGCGGCGATCGCCGCCCAGATGCAGGCGCTGCCGTTCAACACGAACTGGGCGACCGCGCATCCGCCCGCGATCGAGCTGGCCGACAAGCTCGCCGACATCATGCCCGGCGACCTCAACCACGTCTTCTTCACGTCGGGGGGATCGGAGTCGGTCGAGGCGGCCTGGAAGATCGCCCGCGAGCACTTCGTCGCGATCGGCGAGCCGCAGCGCCTGAAGGCGATCGCCCGCCGCAACGCCTACCACGGCGTCACCCTCGGCGCGCTGTCGTTCACCGGCGTGCCCGGCTTCAAGGAGGCGTTCGGGCGGCCGGCGATCGACGTGTCGCACGTCGCGAACACCAACGCCTTCCGCGCACCCGACGGGGACGACCCGGCCGCGTTCTGCGCGCGGCTGCTGGCCGAGATGCGCGTCGCCGTCGAGGCGGCCGGAGCCGACGAGATCGCGGTCATCATCGCCGAGCCCGTCCAGAACGCCGGCGGCTGCCTCGTGCCCCCGCCCGGCTACTGGGCCGGCCTGCGGGCGCTGGCCGACGAGATCGGGGCGCTGCTCATCGCCGACGAGGTCATCTGCGGCTTCGGGCGCCTGGGCGAGTGGCTGGGCCTCGAGCGCGAGGGCGTCGTGCCCGACATCGCGACGACGGCCAAGGGCCTGACGTCGGCCTACGCGCCGATGGGCGCGGTGCTCGTCAACGACACGGTCGCCGACTCGCTGCACGGCTCCGGCGGCCCGCTGCGCCACGGCATCACGTTCGCCGGCCATCCGATCTGCGCGGCCGTCGCGCTGCGCTCGATCGAGATCTTCGAGCGCGACGGCGTGCTGGAGAACGTGCGCTCGCAGGAGGCGGGGCTGCAGGCGCGGCTGCGCGACCTGCTGTCGCTGCCGATCGTCGGCGACGTCCGGGGGCGCGGGTTCTTCTGGGCGATGGAGCTCGTCGCCGACGACGCGAACTCGACCTTCGACCAGGGCCAGCGCGACCGTCTGCTGCGGTCCTACCTGCCCAAGCGGATGCGCGACGCCGGCCTGATCGCCCGCTGCGACGACCGCGGCGACTCCGTCCTGCAGATCGCCCCGCCGCTCATCGCCGACGCGGCGGTCCTGGATGACATCGTCTCGCGCCTGGGTGACGTGCTGGCCGACGCCGGCGCCTACATGGGGGTCGGCGCCTGACGGATTCGAAGCCCTCCTGTTTCACCCAGGCGTCCCGGGGTAGCCGAAGAAGAAGTCAAGGAAGAAGAAGCCTGATCACATCTCTTCCCGTCCCGGAGGCCTATGCCGGAGACAGTCCTCATCACCGGAGGTGCCGGCTTCATCGGCTCGCACCTCTCCCGTCACCTGCTGGAGCGCGGTTACCACGTGCGCGCCCTGGACAACCTCGACCTCCAGGTTCATGGCGCGCGCGAGCGCCCCACCTACCTCGACGACGACGTCGAGCTGCTCGTCGGGGACGTGCGCGACCGTGACGCGGTCGTCGCTGCGCTGAAGGGCGTCGACTCCGTCGTGCACCTCGCGGCGCGCGTCGGCGTCGGGCAGAGCATGTACGAGATCGCCGAGTACACGTCGGTCAACACCCACGGGACCGGCGTGCTGCTCGAGGCGATGATGGACCGCCCGATCCGCAAGCTGCTCGTCGCATCGAGCATGAGCGTCTACGGCGAGGGCCGCTACCGCACCGCCGCCGGGACACTGGCCGAGGCCGTCGAGCGCGACCGCCCGCAGCTGGAGCGCGGGGAGTGGGAGCCGCGGGCGCAGGACGGCCGGGAGCTGGCCCCCGAGCCGACGCCGGAGGCCAAGCCGCCCTCGGTGTCGTCGATCTACGCGCTCAACAAGTTCGACCAGGAGCGCATGTGCCTCCTGTACGGCTCGTCGTACAACGTGCCGACGGTCGCGCTGCGGTTCTTCAACGCGTACGGCCCCGACCAGGCGCTGTCCAACCCGTACACGGGGGTGCTGGCCATCTTCGCCGGGCGCCTGCTCAACGACCGCTCGCCGCTGATCTTCGAGGACGGCGAGCAGCGTCGCGACTTCGTCAGCGTGCACGACGTCGCGCGGGCCTGCGCGCTCGCGCTGGAGCGCACGCGGGCCGACGGCCTGGCGCTGAACGTCGGCAGCGGCCAGAGCGTGACCGTGCGCGAGGTGGCGCGCCGGCTGGCCGCGGTCACCGGACGCGAGCAGATCGAGCCCCAGGTGACCGGCAAGTACCGCGTCGGCGACATCCGCCACTGCTTCGCCGACATCTCGCTGGCCCGGGAGACCATCGGCTACGCGCCGCGGGTCTCCCTCCGGGACGGGATGGCCGAGCTGGCGGAGTGGCTGCGCGACCAGGTCGCCCAGGACAACGTCGACGGCGCGGCGGCCGAGCTGGCGAAGCGGGGGCTGACGCGATGAATCCGATCCTCATCACCGGTGGGGCCGGCTTCGTCGGCACCAACACCGCCGACCGCCTGCTCCGCGACGGACGGCCCGTGCGGATCCTCGACGACCTGTCCCGGCCCGGGGTGGACCGCAACCTGCGCTGGCTGCAGCGCACCCACGGCGATCTGCTGCAGGTCGAGACCGCCGACCTCCGCGACCCCAAGGCGGTCCGGCGTGCGGTCCGTGACGCCACGGGCGTGTTCCACTTCGCGGCGCAGGTCGCGGTCACGACGAGCCTGGACGACCCGTGCCACGACGCGGCGGTGAACCTCGCGGGCACGCTGAACCTCCTCGAGGCGGCCCGCGCCCGGCCCCGGCCCCCGGCGATCGTCTTCACCTCCACCAACAAGGTGTACGGCTCGCTGCCCGACATCCTCCTGGAGGACCACGAGCAGCGCTACGAGCCCGCCGACCCGCGGCTGCGCGCGTCCGGCATCAGCGAGGACCGGCCGCTGTCGTTCTGCACGCCGTACGGCTGCTCCAAGGGCGCCGCCGACCAGTACGTCCTGGACTACGCGGCCAGCTATGGGCTGGCGACGGTCGTGTTTCGCATGAGCTGCATCTACGGGCCCCACCAGTTCGGGACCGAGGACCAGGGGTGGGTGGCGCACTTCCTGATCAGCGCGGTCGACGGCCGGCCGATCACGATCTACGGGGATGGAAAGCAGGTCCGCGACGTGCTCTACGTGGATGACCTCGTCGACGCGATGATGCTCGCGCAGGAGCGGGCGCCGCAGCTCGCCGGGCAGGCGTTCAACATCGGTGGTGGGCCGTCGTCGGCCATCAGCCTGGTCGAGCTGATCGCCGAGATCACCGACCTCCGCGGCGAGCAGCCGGCCTTGACCCTGGAGCCGTGGCGCAAGGGGGATCAGCGGTACTACGTGAGCGACCCGTCGCGCTTCGGCGAGGCGACCGGCTGGCGGCCGCGCGTCCGCCCGCCCGAGGGGTTGCGCCGCCTGCACGACTGGCTGTGCGGCGAGCGGGCCGCGACGGGGGCGGTCGGCAGCGCTGAGGAGGCTGCGGCATAGGCGTGCGAGCCGTCGACTTCACCTCCACCGCCGGCCCCGCCGCACAGCGCAGCATGGGTGCCGCCGTCCTGCGCCGGGGCGGCGAGGTCGAGGTCGCCGAGGTGCCGGTGCCCGAGCCCGGACCGGGCCAGGTGCGCGTCCGCATCGAGGGCTGCGGCGTGTGCGGCTCCGATCTGCCCGTCTGGCAGGGCCGGCCGTGGTTCGCCTACCCGCGGGAGCCCGGCGCGCCGGGGCACGAGGGCTGGGGGACCGTCGATGCGGTCGGCGCCGGCGTGGACGGCGCGCCGGCGCCCGGGACCCGGGTCGCGGGGCTGAGCTATCACGCCTACGCCGGCTACGACGTCGTCGACGCGGCGCAGGTCGTGGTGCTCCCACCGCAGCTGGACGGGCAGCCGTTTCCCGGCGAGGCGCTGGGCTGCGCCATGAACGTCTTCCGCCGCAGCGCCATCGGCGCGGGCGACACCGTGGCGATCGTCGGCATCGGGTTCCTGGGTGCGCTGGTCGCGCAGCTGGCCGCCCGCGCCGGCGCGCGCGTCATCGGGATCTCGCGGCGGCCGTCGGCGCTGGACGTGGCGCGCGCGATGGGCGCGTCCGCCGTCGTCTCCCTGGACGAACCGGTCGTCGAGCGCGTGGAGGCGCTGACCGGCGGCGCGCTGTGCGACGTCGTGGTCGAGGCCGCCGGGACGCAGGCGACGCTGGACCTCGCCGGACCGCTGACCCGGGTGCGCGGCCGCATCGTGATCGCCGGCTTTCACCAGGACGGCCCGCGGCAGGTCGACGTGCAGCTGTGGAACTGGCGCGGGCTGGACGTCGTCAACGCCCACGAGCGCGACCCGGCGATCTACCTGGAGGGCATCGCGTTCGCCGCCCGCGCCGTGGCCGCCCGCCGGCTGGACCCGTCGCCGCTGTACACCCACCGCTTCGCCCTCGCCGACGTCGGGCAGGCGCTGGACACGGCGGTGCGGCGGCCCGAGGGCTTCCTCAAGGCGCTGGTGACGCCGTGAGCGCGAGCACGACGCAGGCCGGTCCGGCTCCCGGCGGCGACCGCGGCCGCGGCGCGGTGCCCGGGCCGCGCCGGCCAC
>JAOPZL010000256.1 GCA_025964175.1 Solirubrobacterales bacterium | reverse complement strand
CGGGAGCGCGCCAGCGCTGGATCCCCGCGATGGACCTCGTCGAGACCGATGAGCACTTCGTGCTGCGCGCCGACCTGCCTGGCCTCCGACAGGAGGACATCAACCTCGAACTCGAGGATCGCGTACTCACGATCTCCGGCGAGCGCCGGGCCGGGCACGAGTCCCGCGAGGGCGACTATCACCGCATCGAGCGCGCCGTCGGCACGTTCAGCCGGTCGCTGACGCTGCCCCAAGGCATCGACGCCGACGCCGTCCAGGCCGATTTCGACAACGGCGTGTTGGAGGTACGCATCCCCAAGCCCCAAGAGCGCAAGCCGCGGCGGTTGACGATCGGCATCGGCGACCAGCCCGCGACGATCGAGGGCGCCGGCGCTGACCGGTAGCCGTCCGTCGGCAACGACTCCGCGGGCCCGCGCACGTGGCGGGCCCGCGGCTTGAGCGCCGCGGCGCCGTCGGGGTCGGTGAGGGTCGAGTACATGAGACGAGCTCCCTTCGAGCACAGGGGCGCCGTTGCCGCGACAGGGCGTGCCGACGCATCGCCGCGAGCCGCGTGCGCGAAAAATCCCACGAAGATGCGCCGGGATGGCTTGGGATATCGGCCGATCACGTCGAATAAAGGCACTAGTGCCTTTTCGCGACCCCCGCAGCGAGTACGCCGGGCCTGGGCCTGAAATGCAAGAAGCCCCGCTTTCGCGGGGCTTCTATCGAGGTGGAGCTAGGGGGACTCGAACCCCCGACCTCCTGGGTGCGATCCAGGCGCTCTCCCAACTGAGCTATAGCCCCGAGCGCGTCTAGTGTAGCCAGCCAACGATGAGCTTTCGCGCGCGACTGACCCTGTTCTTCGTCCTCATCGTGATCGTGCCGATGTTGTCGGTCGCGATCGTCCTCTTCCGGCTCATCGCCGACAACGAGACCGGGAAGGCCGATGCGTCGGTCGCGGCGCGGCAGCGGTCGGCCATCAACCTCTACAACGACGCGCGCGGCGAGGCCGACAAGGCGGTGCGCGGCGTGGGCAGCGACGAGGCGCTCGCGCTCGCGCTGCGCGCCGGGAACGCGGGCCCCGCGAGGGTCCGCGCGCAGGCGCTGCTGAAGCGGGACGGCGTGCGGCGGATCGTCATCACGGGCGGCAAGGTCGCCGTCGACGTGGGCTCCCAGGCGGCGATCGCGCCGGCCGTGCGCGACCTCGTCGGCCAGGGAAGCGAGTCGTTCGGACGGCTGGAGGTCTCCGTCACGCTCGCGAGCGAATACGCCGACCTCGTCAAGCGGATCACCGGAGCCGACGTCGTCGTCACCGAGGGTGCGCGCGTGCTGGCGACGACGCTGCCGCAGGTCAAGGCCGCGATCCAGCTGCCGCCGCCCGGGGAGCCGCAGGACATCGACGTCAGCGGCGACCAGTTTCGCGCCGTCACCTTCACCGCCACCGGCTTCAAGCAGCGGGAGGTCCGCATCGCGCTGCTCAGCGACGACGCCCGTCGCCAGGACGCGATCTCGCGCAGCCGCCTGCTCGCGGCGGGCATCCTGCTCGGCTTCCTCGTGCTGGCCATGACGTTCGCCGTCGCCGTGTCGCGCTCGCTGCAGGCGCAGATCGGCTCGTTCCTGGCCGCCGCGCGCCGCATCGCATCCGGCGACTTCTCGACCGAGGTGACGACGAGCGGCCGCGACGAGTTCGCCGAGCTGGGCGAGGAGTTCAACAAGATGTCCCGCCAGCTCGAGGAGCGCCTGGAGGATCTGCGCCAGGAGCGCGCGCGGCTGCAGACGTCGCTGCGGCGCATCGGGCAGAGCTTCGCGTCCAACCTCGACAGCGACGCGCTGCTGGAGATCGTCGTGCGCACCGCGGTCGACGGTCTCGGCGCCGGTGGTGGGCGCGCGACCGCGCGGGACGGATCCGTGGACGGGCTGGAGGAGCTGGTGCGCGCCGGCACGATCGATGCTGGTCCGATGGAGGCGCTCACCCAGGCCGAGGCCGCGGCGATGTCCGCCGGCGACGGCAGCGAGGCGACCGCCGGGGAGGCCTACGCGCTCGCCCACCCGCTCTCGGGCGAGGCGCCGGGCGAGGTCGTCGGGATCGTCTCCGTCGTGCGCGAGGGCCAGCCCTTCTCCGACCGCGACCGCGAGCTGCTCGCCTACCTCGCCGGCACCGCCTCGGTGTCGATCCAGAACGTCGGACTGCACGAAACCGTGCAGCGCCAGGCGGTCACGGATGAGCTCACCGGGCTCTACAACCACCGTCGCTTCCAGGAGGCGATGGTGGCGGAGTCCGACCGCGCCCGGCGCTTCGACCAGCCCATGAGCCTGGTCATGCTCGACATCGACAACTTCAAGAAGGTCAACGACAACTACGGCCACCAGCAGGGCGATCAGGTGCTGCGCGAGGTGGCGCGCGTGCTGCGCGAGTCGTCGCGTGAGATCGACTCCCCAGCGCGCTACGGAGGGGAGGAGCTCGCGGTGGTGCTGCCCCAGACCGATCTCGAAGGGGCCTTCCAGCTGGCCGAGCGCGTGCGCCAGGAGGTGGAGGCGATGCAGGTCCCGATGGTCGACGGCGCAGGCGGCGCGATCTCCGTGACCGCGAGCCTCGGGGTGGCGTCGCTGCCCGAATCGGCACCCGAGCCGGGTGAGCTGATCGCCGCGGCGGATGCGGCGCTCTACCAAGCCAAGAACGCCGGGAAGAACCAGACGGTGCGGGCGGCCGGTAAGGTCTAGGGCTGGTTATGGGAGTGCTCGACGACGCCATTCGCGAGCACCTCGAGCTGAAGCGCCTCCACGGCGCGGATGCCTCCGAGGTCGCCCGCCAGGAGCAAGAGGCCCTTGGGCCGGCCCGGCGTGGACCGGAGCCGCTCGAGGTCTCCAGCCCGCCCACCGCGGCGGACGAACCGGCTCACCTCGAGCCGGAGGATGAGCCCGTGCTCGAGGAGCACGCGCCCGAGATCGAGCCGGAGCCCGCATGGGAGCCGGCGCCGCGACAGGAAGCCGCGCCCGCGGACGAGCCGGAGCTCGAGGCCGAAACGGAGCTCTATCGGGAGCTCGGCCCCGCCTACGAGGTGGTCGTCGAGCCCGAGCCGGCCCTCGAGCCGCTGCCGGAGCCGGACACCGCGGTTCGCAAGCCGGAGCCAAGACCCGCGCCCGCGCCCGCGCCGCCTGCCGATCGCGAGCCCGAGCCGGCGCCCGCCCCCGAGCCCGACCCCGCCCCCCAGGCACCCGCGCCCGTGGACGTGGACCAGGAGACCGTCGCGTTCGACGTGCATGACGTCCAGGAGGCGCTGCGCCGCGACCGCGAGCAGCCGCCCGGCCCACCGCGGCCGCGCAAGCCTGCGACGGACGATTCCAGCGACGCCGAAGAGGACGTGCTCGAGGAGACGCCGGACTTCCTCCAGGAGACGCCCGAGCACGAGCGGCTCTGGTTCGAGCAGCGCCCGCCGCGCGACTTCGACTTCGACGGCTGAGCCTCCGCGACGGCGGCATCGACCGTCTGTCCACACCACCGCGTCGGGGGTGAAGTCGCACCGGTCTCGGACCGAGGAACGGGAAGCAACATCGCAGTGCGGCGCATCCGGGGAACATGCACCGCACTCCTAGGACGCGCGAGAGGCGCCCCCTCTGATGAGCAGGGGGGCGCCTCTCCGCGCTTCCGCCTCTGGCTAGACTCGACGTCGCGGGGCCATAGCTCAGCTGGGAGAGCGCCTGCTTTGCAAGCAGGAGGTCATGGGTTCGATCCCCATTGGCTCCATCGCATCAGCCCGCCCAACCGCTTCACGCGATTCCCGTTGGGCGAGATCCGCTAGCTGGACGAGACGTGGGGCAGCAGACCCTTGCGCACGAGCGGCAGGCCGTGCGAGGCACCGGGCTTGACGAACAGCGTCTGGTGCACGCCGATCTCGCCGGACTCGAACGCCAGCGCGGCGCCGAGCATGTACAGGTGCCAGACCCGCTCGCGCTCGCTGCCGACCTCGGCCAGCACCGTCTCGCGGTTGTCGAGCAGGTTGCGCACCCACTCGCGCAGCGTCAGCGCGTAGTGCTCGCGCAGCGACTCGTCGTCTCGCGTCTCGAAGCCGCTGCGCTCCGCCGCCTCGATCACGGTGCCCAGCAGCGACAGCTCGCCGTCGGGGAAGACGTAGCGCGACAGGAACGTCGCGTCCGACGCCCACGGCTTGCGCTTGACGTGCGGCGCCACGCGGGAGATCCCGTGGTTGAGGAACAGCCCACCCGGTCGCAGCAGGCTCTTGATGTGCTCGAAGTAGCCGCCGAGCTCGTCGCGCCCGACGTGCTCGTACATGCCGACCGAGGCGATCTTGTCGTACGGGCCGTCGCTCAGCTCGCGGTAGTCGGCGACGCGGATCTCGACCTTGTCGGCGAGCCCGGCCTCGCGCACCCGCTCGCGGGCCAGCGCGGCCTGCGCCTCGGAGATCGTCACGCCGACCGCCCGCACGCCGAACTCGCGCGCGGCGTGGATGACGAGCGAGCCCCAGCCGCAGCCGACGTCGAGGAAGCGGTCGTCCTCGGTCAGACGCAGCTTGCGGCAGATCAGGTCGAGCTTGCGCTCCTGGGCCGTGTCGACCGACTCCGTGGGATCGGCGAAGTACGCGCACGAGTAGACGAGCGACGGGCCGAGGATCGCGCGGTAGAACGTGTTGGAGACGTCGTAGTGGTGGGCGATGGCCTTGCGGTCGCGCAGCAGCGAGTGCAGGCCGCCCTCCTTGCGGAACTCGGTCTCCGGAATCGGGGGCTTGCCGCCGCGCAGCGCGCCCAGCCTGCGGACCGTCTTGGCCAGCAGCGCGTACTCCGACGCGCCGATGGTCAGGCCCTCGAACCGGTTGCGCAGGCCGAGGACCGCCTCGATGTCGCCGTCCGTGTCGATCTCGCCGCTGATCCAGGCGCGGGCGATGCCCATCTCGCCCGGGCGGAACGCGATGTGCGAGATGGCGCGGCGGGAACGCAGGATGACCGCCGGTGCCTTCGGGTCGCCGTCCACCGACGGCAGCTCGCTGCCGTCCCAGAAGCGGATGCGGACGGTGCGCGCTCCGGGGGCGAGCTCGTCGATGCGGTTGAGGAGGGGGGCGGCGATCTCGGCAGCGGTCATGGCGACCAGAAATCTACCGACCCCCTCCGCCGTCTCAGGCGCCGGCGCTCGAGAGCAGCTCACCGGCCACGCGATCGGTGGCCGCGCCGGTGCCGCCCAGCAGCCGCCGCGACAGCTGCGCGCGGCGGAAGAACAGCGGACCGTCGTGCTCCCACGTCGCCCCGATGCCGCCGTGCACGGCGATGTTGATTCGCGTGGCGCTGTCGAGCGCGCGCCCCGAGACCGACCGGGCCGCCGACGCCGCCAGCGCGAACTCCTCGGGCTTGGACTCGCCGGCCCAGCCCGCGTAGTAGAGCAGCGAGCGGCTGTTCTCGAGCACGCGCAGGATCTCCACGAGCTGGTGCTTCATCGCCTGGTAGGAGCCGATCGCCCGCCCGAACGTGAACCGCTCCTTGGCGTAGGCGACAGCCATCTCCAGGCACGTCTCGACCGTCCCGACCGACTCGGCCGCGATCAGCGTCTGCGCGAGATGCCAGGCGTTCGCGGCATCCGCCGGATCGACGTCCAGCCGCGTCGACGTCCCGCCCACGAGCGAGACGTGGCCGAGCGAGCGGGTGGCGTCATAGCGCGCGGCCGACTCGACCGAGGCGCCCTCGACGACGCTGACCGCGCCGCCCGGACCCACGACGACGAAGACCTCGGCGCCCGGCGCGTCGACCACCCAATGGGCGACCTGCGTGGTGTCCCCGGCCGGGACGCGCGCCTTGCCCGCCTCGGCCTCCCAGGTCCACAGGTCGGAGAGGTCGCTCGGCGGCTGGGCGGGCACGAGCACGGCCCGCTTGGCCCCGGAGGCGACCGCCTCGATGTCCGCGTAGCCGCCGCGGTCCAGCAGCCAGGACGCCGGCAGGTGGCCGATGAGCGGCACGGGCGCGAGGACGCGGCCGCACTCGACGAGCACGAGCATCGCGTCGAACGGGTGCAGCCCGGCGCCGCCGTGCTCCTCGCAGACCAACAGGCCGGCCCAGCCCGCCTCGGACGCGGTCGGCCAGAGGTCGGGCAGCTCGCCGCCCTCCAGCGCCTCGCGCGCCGCGGCGATCGTGTCGAAGCGCGAGAGGGCGCCGCGCGCCGCCTCCCGCAGGAACTCCTGCTCGTCGCTCAGGGAGAGGTTCATGCCGTCGCGCTCCGTTCCTTGGCCCGCAGCTCGGAGAACGGGATCCCCTTGTCCAGCCGCGGTTCGGGCGGCAGGCCGAGCACGCGCTCGCCGACCGTGTTGCGCAGGATCTCCTCGGTACCGCCCGCCGACTTCAGGCCGGGCAGGAACGAGATCGCGTACGCCCACTCGCTGGACTCGTCCAGCGCCTCCGGTCCGACGACGTCGGCGATCAGGTCGGTCGCCGCGATCGCGGCGTTGACCGTGGTGACCTTCGCCAGGGCCGACTCGGGGCCCGGGATCTGGCCGCCCTGCAGCGCGGTCAGCGTGCGGTACGCGGTGAAGCGCAGCGCGAGCAGGTCCGCGGCGATCTCGCCGAGGCGCTTGCGCACGTCGGGGTCGACGCGCGCGTTGGGATCGGCGGCGATCGGGGCGGCGAAGCGGTCGGCGCGGTAGCCGAGCCCCTCGGACCCCAGGCCGATCGTCAGCCGCTCGAACATCAGGGTGGTCAGGGCGGTGCCCCAGCCGTTGCCGACGCCGCCCACGACCGCGTCGCCCTCGAGCACGACGTCGTCGAAGAAGACCTCGTTGAACTCGGCCTCGCCGGAGATCTGGCGCAGGCCGCGCGTCGTCACGCCCGGCGCGTTCATGTCGACGATGAACATCGACAGGCCCTTGTGCTTGGGCACGTCGGCGTCGGTGCGCGCCAGGAGCAGGCCGTAGGACGAGAACTGCGCGTTCGTCGTCCACACCTTCTGCCCGTTGAGCGTCCAGCGCCCGTCGTCGCCGAGCTTGGCCCGCGACTGCACGCCGGCCAGATCGGAGCCGGCGGCCGGCTCGGAGAAGAGCTGGCACCAGACCTCGTCGCCGTGGAGCATGGGGCCGAGATGGCGGTTCTTCTGCTCGTCGCTGCCGTGGGCGATGAGCGTGGGCCCGAGCATGCCGACGCCGATCACGTCGAGGATCCCCGGGACGCCGGCGTCGCCGATCTCCTGGTTGACGATGACCTGCTCGATCGGGCCGAGCCCCTGGCCGCCGAGCTCCTTGGGCCAGACGACGCCGGCGAGGCCGCCCTCGGCCAGCTTGCCCTGCCAGGTGCGCCGGGCGGCGAGGTAGGCCTCCTCGTCACCTTCGGGCGCGCGCAGCGGCGGCGCCTCCTCGCGGTGCTCCCCGAGCCACTCGCGCACCTGGATGCGGTACGCGGCCTGCTCGGGGGTGTCGTTCAGGTCCACCCGGTCTCCTCTTCGTTGGCTGACTGGCCAGTCGGGAGGAAGATTACGGGTGCCAGACCGCGGGCGGGCCCGTTCAGGGGATGCGCAGGCGCAAACCTACCTCCGCAGGCGGAACCCGGCGTCCAGGAGCTTCCTGGCCTGGTCGCCCATGTCGGGCGAGTCCAGGAGCACGACGCCGAGCCGGCGGCCGTTGCGCGTCGCGGTCCCGACGAAGCAGCGGCCGGCCTTGTCGGTGAAGCCCGTCTTGATCCCGGTGGCCCCGCGGTAGCCGCCGAGGATCAGCGGGTTGTGCGAGTTCAGCCAGAGCTTGCCGCCCTTGATCGGGAACGGCAGCACGACGGTGCGCTGGTCGACGATCCGCGCGAGCCGCGGCTGGTCCAGGACGGCGCGCGCGAGCGCGGCGAGGTCGGCGGCGCAGGAGTGGTTGTCGAGGTCGGAGTACCCGTCGGGCCGCGAGAAGCGCGAGCAGCGCAGCCCGAGCTGGGTCGCCTCGGCGTTCATCATCGCCACGAAGCCCGGCACCGAGCCGCCGATGCGCTGGGCCAGCGCGATCGCCGCGTCGTTGCCCGAGACGACGAGCAGCCCGTTGAGCATCGACTCAAGCCGCACGAGCTTGCCCTTGGGCAGCACCCCGACGCCCGACCCCTGGTAGGCCAGCGCCTCCTTGGTCACCCGCACGCGGTAGTCGGGCCGGCTGTGCAGGACGACGACCAGCGCGGTCATCATCTTCGTCACCGAGGCGATCGGCAGGACGCGCGTGGGTGCGCGGCGCCACAGCACCTCGCCCGTGTCCAGGTCGAACAGCAGGCCGGCCTTGGGCGGGTGCTTGAAATGCAGGCGCACCGGGTCGATGCGGTCGCGCAGCGCGACGTCCAGCGGCCGGCGCGCGATGTCCTCGATCGACGGCGGCCCGTTGACCGCCTGCTGGGCGGCGTTGCCCGCCACGTCCGCCGACGCCCGCCCGGCGTCGGCGCCGCCGCGCAGCGCGAGGAACGCGCCGGCGATCACGACGACGAGCACCGCGAAGACCCCGAAGATCCGGCGCAGCCTCACGACGGCGGCTCCCGCAACGCGCCGACGATCCCGAAGCCCAGCAGGGCGAGGACGAGCAGCGACAGCACGGTCAGCGGGTCCGGCCCGTTGCGCACGAGCACGACGAGCGTGAGCCCGCCGAGCAGGCTGATCATCGCGAACACCGCCACCAGGATCGTGGTCCTCACGAGAGCGCGGCGGTGCCGCGCCGCAGCAGGCCGTCCCGGGTCTTCACGCGCGTGGCGACGAACCCGGCCACGGCCACGCCGAAGACGAAGCCGCCGACGTGGGCACCGTAGGCGACGTCCGACCCGCCGACCCCGCCGATCCCGAGCGCGACCTGCAGGACGATCCAGGCGACGAGCACGAAGACGGCGGGGATCTCGATGATGGTGAAGAAGAACAGCAGGAAGACGACCGTCAGGATCTTGCCCCACGGGTAGAGCCGCAGGTAGGCGCCCATGACCGCGGAGATCGCGCCCGAGGCCCCGATCAGCGGGACCGTCGAGTCGGGATCGAGGGCGATCTGCGCGCCGACGGCGACGAGCCCGCCGACGACGTAGAAGAGGACGTAGCGCACGCGGCCCATCGCATCCTCGACGCTCGGCCCGAAGAGCCACAGGAAGAGCACGTTGCCCAACAGGTGCAGCAGGCCGTCGTGCAGGAACAGCGAGCCGAAGGCGGCCCCGACGCTGGGGTCGCTGGGCACCACGCCGCCATCGCCGGCGGTGGCCGCGCCGGCGACGAGGTAGACGATCACGTTGGCCAGGATCAGCGCGATGGTGACCAGC
>JAOPZL010000255.1 GCA_025964175.1 Solirubrobacterales bacterium | reverse complement strand
CGACGCCGCCCGCGCCATGCGCTGGGTCCAGCGCCAGGTGGACCTCGGGCCGCGTCCCGCCGGCAGCGCCGCGCAGCGGACCGCCGCGGAGTTCCTGGCGCCCGCGCTCCCCCGCGGTCGCCTCGTGCCGATTCCCGACGGCCTGCGCAACGTCGAGGGCAGGCTCCGCGGCCGCGGCAAGGAGATCCTCCTCATCGCCCACTACGACACGACGCCGGTCGACGGGTACGTGGGCGCCAACAACAGCGCTGCCGCCGTCGGAGCGGTCATCGAGCTGGCCCGCGCGCTCAAGCGCGACCAGCGCCGCACCGACCGCCCGATCCGCTTCCTGCTCACCGACGGGGAGGAGGCGCCGACCTATCCGGTCCAGGGCGACTTCATGACCCAGGGCCTGCGCGGCTCGCGCGCGGCGGCGAAGGTGCTGGACCCCGGCCAGGTGATCGTGCTGGACTTCGTGGGCCAACGCGACCTCGAGATCCCGCGCGAGGCCTCCTCGACCCCGGCGCTGTGGAACCAGCTGCGTGCCGCGGCGGCGGCGGTCGGCGTCGCCTCGGTCTTCCCGCCCACGATGCGGGGCGTGATCCAGGACGACCACACGCCGTTCCTGAGGAAGGGGATCCCGGCGATCGACCTGATCGACTTCGACTACGCGTGCTGGCAGAAGCCGTGCGACACGATGGACAAGCTGTCGCAGCGCTCGGTCGACGCGGCCGGGGAGACCGTGCTCGAGCTCGTGCGCCGGCTGCGCCGATAGCTAGGCTGGAGGCATGGTCAAGCGCCTCCTGCTCGCCTCCCCGCGTGGCTACTGCGCCGGTGTCGACCGCGCCGTGCAGACGGTCGAGCGCACGCTCGAGCTCCAGGGCGCGCCGGTCTACGTGCGCAAGGAGATCGTCCACAACAAGCACGTCGTGGAGACGCTGCGCCAGAAGGGCGCGATCTTCGTCGACAGCGAGGCCGAGGTGCCCGAGGGCGCGACCGTCGTCTTCTCCGCTCACGGCGTCTCGCCGGCCGTCCACGCGGGCGCCGCCGCGCGCTCGCTGCAGACGATCGACGCCACCTGCCCGCTGGTGACCAAGGTCCACCGCGAGGCGATCCCGTTCGCCTCCGAGGGCTACACGATCGTCCTCATCGGCCACAGCGGCCACGAGGAGGTCGAGGGCACGATGGGCGAGGCGCCCGACCACATCGTCCTCGTGGAGACCGAGGCCGACGTCGACGCGCTGGCGGTCGGCGATCCCCAGAAGGTCGCCTACATCTCGCAGACCACGCTCTCGGTCGACGAGACGCGCACGATCATCGCCCGGCTGCGCGAGAAGTTCCCTCACATCACCGGTCCCCGGACCGACGACATCTGCTACGCCACGACGAACCGCCAGGCGGCCGTCAAGCAGATGGCGAGCGAGTGCGACCTGGTGCTGGTCATCGGCTCGCAGAACTCGTCCAACTCGGTCCGCCTCGTCGAGGTCGCGCGCGACTACGGCGCGGACTCGCACCTGATCGACAACGAGTCGCAGGTCCGCGAGGAGTGGCTGGAGGGCAAGGAGGTCGTCGGGATCTCGTCGGGCGCGTCCGCGCCCGAGGAGCTCGTGCAGCGCCTCGTCGGCTTCTTCCGCGAGCGCGGGGTGGAGGACGTCTCGGAGTTCGAGGTCGTCCAGGAGAACATCCGCTTCATGCTCCCGAAGTCGATCCGCCAGGCGCTCGCCGCCCAGGGCGCCTGACGGTCACCGTCTGAGCGCCAGGCCGGCGCGCGAGCCCGAAACGCGGCTGTCCTACTTCTTCAAGATCCGGGTCGGGCGACCGACGACGTGAGCACTATGAAGATCGTCAGCCCCGGGGTCGCGGTGCGGGAGACGCCGCTCGATTACCGACGGAGTCGGCTTGGCCGACTCACGTGCGCAGCTGTCGTCGGCGGGTGGGCGCTCACGATGGTGGACGCCGGCCTGCAGGACATTTCCATCGCGCGCAACGCCTGGCTGCTCGCAGCGGTCGGGATCGTGCTCGGCCTCACGTGGGGCACCAAACGCTGGGAGCAGCAGAACGACCGCTCCCTTCAGGTGCTCCTCGCCGCCGCATCGCTGCAGGCCATCGCCGCCGCGCTCGCCTTCGACCACGGCGCGGCCGTGGCGTGGCCGTTCGCGCTCGTCGTGGCCGTGGTCATCGGCAAGGTCGCCGGCAGTCGCGCTCAGGTCAGCGGCCAGCTGGGGCTGCTCGTGGTCGGCACCATGGCCGCGGCCGCCGTCGGCCCGCAGCGCGGTGCCGACGCGATCGAGTTCGCGGGCATCATGGCCGCCATGTGCGTGATGGTCGCCAGCGCGAGCCGGATCACGGCCGAGGTCGCGCAGCGCGCCGGCCAGGCTCGCGAGGTGCTCGGGGACCTCGAGACGCTGCATCAGCGGCTGGCCGCCACGGTGGCGTCCGACCCGCAGCGCTTCGCCGTCCTGACCATGGACGTGCAGGGCATGAACGCGACGGAGATCGCCGAGTTCCAGCTGTCCCTGGCCCAGCACGTCCGCGGCGAGGATCTCGTCGCCCGCTCGTCCAACGACGGCTTCTCGATCATCGCCGACACCGACGCGATGGGCGCCATGGCGCTCGCCCGCCGGATCGAGCACACGATGGCCAAGTACCGTGACGAGGAGATCGGCGAGCTGAACTCCGCCATCGGGATCGCGATGTACCCCGAGGACGGACGCACGCCGAACGAGCTGCTGGCCAGCGCGGACGCCGCCCTCCTGGCCGCGTCGCGCGTCGCCTCCCCGCTGTCCGGGGACTGACCGCGACCGAGCGAGCGGGCATGATGGGGGCCGTGCGTCAGCCGGTGTGGGCGCGGGTACGGCCCGCGCAATGATCTCGCTCGTCGTCTCCGACCTGCACCTCGGCGGCCGTTCGGGCGAGGACGTCGTGCGCGCCGGTAGCCCGGCGCTCGCGGCCCTCCTCGCCGCACTGGACGGCGTCGATCGCCTCGTGCTGCTCGGCGACGCCCTGGAGCTGCGCCACGGCCCGGCCCGCGAGGTGCTCGCCGCCGCGCGGCCCGTGCTGGAGGAGATCGGCCGTCACGTCGACGAGGTCGTGGTCGTGCCGGGCAACCACGACCACGCGCTGATCGGTCAGTGGCTGGAGCGCGAGGGCCGGGACCTCTCGCCCGCGCTCGGCCTCGAGCACCAGATCCTGCCCGCCCAGGCATCGTGGATCGCGCTGCGCGTCGCGCAGTGGCTGGGGGAGGGCATGACGCTCTCCTACCCCGGCCTCTGGCTGCGCGACGACGTCTTCGCCACCCACGGCCATTACCTCGACCTGCACACGACCGTCCCCACCTTCGAGCGGCTCGCCGCCGGGCTGTCCACGCGCATCAACGGCGCGGTGCCCGAGCGGGCGACCCCCGCCGACTACGAGGCGCGCCTGGCGCCGATCTACGGCTGGGCCGACGCCGCGGCCGCGTGGGCGCAGCCGAGCCCGAGGGCGGCCGCGGGCGGCGGCGCC
>JAOPZL010000183.1 GCA_025964175.1 Solirubrobacterales bacterium | reverse complement strand
GCGACGGCGGCGGTCACGCCGGCGCCGAGCGCGCCGACGCCCAGCAGGATCGCGACGCCCGTGGCGCGCAGGTCGATGGCGCCGCTGGCGTCCAGCACGACGGCGATCGCGGCGCCGGCCACGACCGCTCCGGCGACGCGCAGGAAGATCGAGCTGCCGCGCGGCGCCTTGAACGGGGGCGGCGGGTCCTGCGGCGGCGTGACGTCGTACTCGATCGTGGGCGGGGCGGCGGAGCCGGAGCCCATGACCCGGGCGGGCACGACCTCCGTGACCTCGGTGACCGCGGTGCTCGCGGCGCCCGGGGCATCCGGGGCGCCGGGGACATCGGCCGGTGTCTGCGCCGGCGCAGACATCGTCGCCGTCGCCGCCGCCTTCTCGTCCCGGCTGCGCTCGGCGTTGGCGCGGGCGAGGACGATCACGCCGCCGATCAGCGCGACGATCAGCAGCGGCGAGCTGAACGGCTGGTCGATCCAGAAGCCGTGGAAGTTCGGCGCCGAGGCGAGCAGCAGGATCGACGCGACGACGACGCCGGCCCAGCCCAGCCGCGTCTCGCGACGATCGGGTGGCTCGCCGCCCAGGAGCATGCGCCCGTCGTCGCGCGGCACGATGATCGCGGCGGCGACGTAGGCGATCAGGGCCAGCGGTCCGGTGAACAGCCCGATGACGATCCACGCCGCGCGGACGATCACCGGATCGGTGTCGAGCACGCGGGCGATCCCGGCGCAGACGCCGAGCAGCAGCCGGCGATCGGCGTCGCGGCGCAGGGTTGGTCGGGTGACGGCGGGGTTGGGCATCGACGTGGAGCTCATGACGACGATCCTCCATCGGGCGGTCGTCGCCCACCATCGGTGATCCCCCTGAACGGACCCTGAGCCGGCCTCGGGGTCACAGGCGGTGATCGATCTCCAGCCCCGTCGCGCCCAGGGGGCGGGTCGCCGGCGTCACGACCTCGTGCGGTTCAGGATTCCCATGGTGGGGTCGTACCCGCTGGGACGGTCGCGGTCAAACCGCCCGCCTCGATTCGCCGGCGCAGGTCGTCGCCGCGCCCGGCCGCCACGGCGCGCGCGACGCGCTCGTCGGTGACCGGCACGCCCCGCGCCGCGGCCAGCTCGATCAGCTCCTGGCGCTCCTCGGCCTCGCGCATCGCCTTCAGGAACAGCCAGCAGAACAGGCCCAGCGTGAGCAGCGAGGACTCGACCATCATGATCGCGCCGGCCGCCGACTGGTCGGACACGGGTTCGCCGTAGACCGGGTAGAGGACCGCCGAGTCGAAGACCAGCACGTTGCCGAGGACCGCCCCGAGCAGGCGCACGATCACGATGTAGACGAGCCTGGCCAGGTTGCCGAACCACTGCGGCGTGGGCAGCGGCCCGAACAGCGGCATCCACATCGCGATCCCGCACGTGATGAAGAGCATGTGCTGCAGCGCGTGGACGTCCGCGTGGCGGACGGCCGCCTGGTGCAGCACCGGCAGGTGCCACAGGTAGAGGTCGATCGCCCACAGCGGCAGCGCGATCCCCGGGTGGCCCAGCGCGCGCAGCGGCGCCAGCCAGCGGATGCGCAGCACCGGCGCCAGCACCGGCCCGGTCAGGCCGAGCACGAGCAGCAGCGTGCCGAAGTCGCCGATGAGGAGGTGCTCGGTCATGTGCCAGGCGAACGAGTCGCCGGCGAGGTCGCCGAGCGTGGTGAGCGCGAGCACGATGAGGACGAGGCCGCTGAAGAAGCTGGCCTGACGCCAGCCGGGAACGGGGCGTCCGGACTGACCGAGGCGATGGGCTCGAACCGCGTACAGGATCCCGGCCAGCGTGGCCGGCGCAAGCTGCAGGGGGGCGAAGCTGATGGCGGCGGCGAGCATCTCTCTCACGCGGAACGCTACGCCCCCACGGCGAAGACGTGTCCGGCGAAGAACCACTACGCGGTGTAATGCACGACGCGCCGGGCACGCAATGCCATAGATTGTCGAATCGGGTGATGACACGCGGGGACACCCAGGAGGCGCGAGTGGCCGAGCTCGAAGCGGAGCTGGCCCGTGTCCGCGCGGGAGCCGAGGCCCAGTCGCGCCAGCTGGAGCGCTACGCCGCCGACCTGCGCGAGACCTTCAAGGCCGAGCGCGTCCAGCGCGCCCGCCTGCAGGACTCCTACATGGCGACCGTGCGCGCGCTCTCCAACGCGGTCGAGGCGCGCGACGCCTACACCGGCAAGCACGCCGAGCGGGTCGCCGCCTACGGGCTGGCGATCGCCCGCACGATGGGCTCGCGCCTGGCCGAGGACCCGACGATCGAGTTCGGCTTCCTCCTGCACGACGTCGGCAAGGTCGCCGTCCCCGACGCGATCCTGTACAAGCCCGCCGCGCTCACCGACGAGGAGCGCGCCCTGATGTCGCGCCACCCCGTCATCGGGGCGCAGATCCTGCGCGGCATCGAGTTCCTGGGCGAGGCCAAGGCCGTCGTGCGCCACCACCACGAGCGCTGGGACGGCGCCGGATACCCCGACGGGCTGGTCGCCGACGAGATCCCGCTCGCTGCCCGCGTCTTCGCGGTCGCCGACACGCTGGACGCCCTGACCACCGACCGCCCCTACCGCGACGCGTGCAGCCTCATCTACGCTCGCGAGGTCATCAACGCCGCGTCGGGCAGCCAGTTCGACCCGGTCGTCGTGCACGCCTTCCTGTCGATCCCCAACGACGTCCTGGACCGCATCCGCCTGGAGACGGGAACCACCTCTTGACCCCCGCCGTGCTGATCGTCGACGACGACCGCTTCATCCGCAAGCTGATCACGACGACGCTGGAGGACGTCTCAGGCTTCTCGCTGCTGGAGGCCGAGGACGGCCGCGCGGCGATCGAGGCCGCGCTGGAGTTCCGCCCGCGGCTGGTCTTCCTCGACGTCGACATGCCGCGCCTGGACGGCATCTCGACCCTGCGCGAGCTGCGCGCGATGGACTCGCTCAGCGACACGACGATCGTGATGCTCACCGCCGGCCACGAGCACGAGGCCGACGCCCGCGAGGCGGGCGCCGACGAGTTCCTGACCAAGCCCTTCTCGCCGCTGGACCTCCTGCGCCTGGTCGAGGACCTGGCCCAGAGCCTCTAGTGCCCTGCGCTAGTCCCGCTTCCCCCGCCCGTACAGGAACTTGAAGAGGCGGCCGATGAGCCGGCTCGTCCCCACCTTGTTGGGGAAGTGGTGCACGTCGCGCTTGAGGTGCAGGCGCGAGACGAGGATCGCCTGCTGGGCGCAGTACTTGCGGATGCCGCCCGCGCCGTGGCGCGAGCCGAGCCCCGAGGCCTTCCAGCCGCCCATCGGCAGCTCCAGCGCCGTGTAGTTGAGCAGCGCGTCGTTGACGTTGACGGCGCCGGCCTGTAGCCGCCGCGCGACCGCCTCGCCGCGCGCCACGTCCTTGGAGAAGACCGAGGCCGCCAGCCCGTACTGCGAGTCGTTGGCCAGCCGGATCGCCTCCTCGGCGTCGGCGACCTTCATGATCGGCATCGTCGGGCCGAACGTCTCCTGCGTCATCGCGTCCATCGTGTGGTCGACGTCGACGAGGACGGTCGGCTCGAAGAACCGGCCGGGGCCGGCGGCGCGGTGGCCGCCGACGACGACGCGCGCGCCCTTGGCGACCGCGTCCTTCACGTGGGCCTCGATGATGTCGGCCTGCGGCGGGAAGGTGACGGCCCCGACCTCGACCGAGCCGAAGCCGTCGGGCACGCCCTGGCGCAGCTTGGACGCCTTCTCGGTGACCTTCGCGACGAACTCGTCGTACACCGGCGCCTCGACGTAGACGCGCTCGGTGGAGACGCAGGTCTGCCCGCCGTTCATGAACGACGACCAGACGGCGGTGTTTGCCGCGCGTTCGAGGTCGGCGTCGGAGAGGACGATGAACGGGTCCTTGCCGCCGAGCTCCAGCGACGCCGGGATCAGGCGCTCGGCGGCCTTCACCGCGACCGCCTTGCCGGTCTTGGTCGAGCCGGTGAACATGATCATGTCGACCTCGTCGACAAGCGCGGCCCCGGCCTCGCCGCGGCCGGTGGCGACCTGGAAGACGTCCTCCGGCAGCCCGCACTCGCGCATGCCCTCGGCCAGCAGCATGGACGTCAGCGGCGTCACCTCGCTGGGCTTGAGGATGACCGCGTTGCCGGCCATGAGTGCCGGGATGCAGTCGCCGAAGGAGTTGGTGAGCGGGTAGTTCCACGGCCCGATCACGCCGATCAGCCCCAGCGGCTTGTACCGGGTGATCAGCTTCTTGCCCGTGACCAGCAGGTTGGAGGAGTGGACCTTCTCGTCGCCGAGGTAGTCCTCCGCGTGCTTGGCCCAGAAGCCGAAGGCGGCGCCGCCGTAGGAGATCTCGGCCGTCTGCGCGTCCTCCCACGACTTGCCGGTCTCGGAGACGATGACCTCGATGACGCGCTGCGCGTTGTCCATCAGCCACTTCTGGGCGCGCAGCATGATGCGGGCGCGGCCCTCGAAGCCGAGCGCCTCCCACTCGGGCTGCGCGGCGCGGGCACGGGTCGCGAGCGCGGCGATCTCCGCCGCGGTGAGGTCGGGCACGGTGGCGATGACGGCGCCGGTGGCGGGGTTCTCGACGTCGATCGACCGCTGGCCCTGAGCGGCGTTGGCGATCGCTTCGACCTGCGTTTCGGTGCTGGCCATCGGTGGTCTCCTCGGGTTCCGCGGACTTTGGCCGTCCGGCCAAATCTACCGCTCTCCATGATGCGGAGTGAGGTTGCCATCGTCCCCTCCACGGCGCGGGGCGCGCCGGGCCTTACCGCACCAGCGCAAGGCGGCCGGCCGTGGCCGCGTCGGGCAGCACCTCGGCGGCGTCGGTGCCCATCCATCCCTCCAGCAGCGACGCGTAGACGCGGCGGAAGTCGATCGTCACCGCCAGGTTGCCGTCCGCGCCCAGCGCACCGAGGTCGGGCACGTCGCTGAGCACCCCGCCCCGAGCCCGCGTGCCCTGCACCCAGGCGATGCCGCCCGTGCCGTGATCGGTCCCGACCGAGTCGTTGGACTTCGGGCGACGGCCGAACTCCGACCACACGAAGGTCAGCACGCGATCGGCGACGCCACGGGCCTCCAGGTCGGCCTGGAACGCCGACAGGCCCTGCGAGAGCTCGCGCAACGCCTTGTCCAGATCCGTCGGCTGGTCGTCGTGGGTGTCATAGTCGCCGGGCGCGTCGATCGTCGCGACGCGGATGCCCAGCGGCTGGGCGATCAGGCCGGCCAGCGATCGCAGGCGAGCGGCGAACTTCCCGGTCGGGTAGGCGATCGGGCCTGCCAGCGGATCGGTGCCCGCCTTGGCGTCGGACGCATAGGGCGACAGCATCCGCCCGACCTGCGACGTCAGCGCCGCGGCGCGACCGGCGGCGATCGGACCCGCTCCGGCGCGCGGCACGGCGGCCAGCTGCTCCCACACCTGGGCGGCCTTGTCGGCGCCCTTTCCCCACGTGCCGCCGAAGCTCAGCGCCGCGTCGCCCGGGTCGTCTATCGCCGCGGCCGGCGCGCCGGCCGTGGTCAGCACCGGCGACAGCGTCGAGTCCATGGACAGGCCCTGCAGCGGGTTGTCGCCCGAGCCGTGGCGGTCCAGCCAGCGCCCCATCCAGCCCGGCCCGGCGGCCTCGGCGACCATCCCGCGCTCCCAGAAGTGGCGCGAGTGGAAGTGGGAGAAGTCGGGGTTGGCGTAGTCGATGCCCGGCAGCAGCCCGATCTTCCCGGCGCCGAACAGGCCGGCGATGCCGCCGCCGAGCCCGTCGGTCAGCGCGGGATGGACGCCGAGGCGGCTCTCGCCGGGCATCCGCGGGATCTCGTCGCCGACCGCCAGCGAGCGGCGTAGGTCGTTGAGCTTGCCGAGCTGGTCCATCGGCGGCAGCGCACCGAGCAGGTCACAGCCGCCGGGCAGGAAGACCGAGACGAGCACGGGAGCGTCGGGCACGGCCTGCGCCTGCGCGGCCTCGAGCACGCGGTCGAGCGTCAGCAGCTTGGACGCGTACAGGGTGAGGCCGAGGCCGATGCCGCGGCCGAGCACCTGCCGGCGGGTGAGGGTGGGGTCGTAGCAGGCCATCAGCAGAGTTGGGCGTCGGGTCCGGAGATCAGGAGGTGGCGCAGGAGGCGCTGGAGCATGTCGGCGCGGTCCTGCCGCGGCTTCGCACCGTCGTAGAACCCTGCGGCGAGGCCGAGCAGCGCGGCGCGCGACCCGCCGGAGAGCCACGGCCGGCCCATCGCGGCCAGCGCGGCGTCGAGGTGCTGCTCCGCCGACCACGCCGGGTTGCCGGCGCCGGCCGGCGGCTTCAGCGGCGCCGAGCCCCAGGCCAGCAGCGTGTTGGCCAGCGTGACGCGGGCGCGCATCGCGTTGGTCGACAGCCACGACGGGCCCCAGTCCCAGCCCGCCACCGACGGCGGGGCGAACGGCATCTGCCCCATCTGGTTCAGGAGCCAGGTGTAGGAGTCGATCGTGATCGGCGTTCCCGTGGTCCGCAGCAGCCCGGCGACGTGGACGACCGGCGCCTTCACCTGGTCGGGCGCGTCGAGGCGGGCGTAGAGCGCGTCGTGTCCGAGGATCGCCGCGACGACCGGCTTGAGCTGCAGGCCGGAGCCTCGGTAGGTGCGCACGAGCGCCGCGCGCGTCGCGGGATCCAGCGGCTCGGTCACGAAGAAGTCCCACAGCTGCTGCACGAGGAACGGCGCGTGACGCGGGTGCTGGGTGACGAGGCGCATCACGTCCTGCGTGCCGAAGCGCCCGGTGCGACCGAAGATCCGCTTGCTCCCGGTGTCGTGCAGGCCGGCCTGCCAGTGGATCGACGGCAGCCCGCCGCGCGAGCGCTTGGTGCGCCACCCGGTCAGGGCCCGGGAGACCTCGCGCACGTCGGTCTCGGTGTACCCGCCGCCGAGCGTGAAGAGCTCCATCAGCTCGCGGGCGTAGTTCTCGTTGGGGGCGTCCTTCGTCGAGTCGGCCAGCGAGAGGAACAGCTGCATCGCCGGATCGCGGGTGACGCCGTCCAGGAGGTGGTGGAAGTCCCCCAGCCCCCGCGACCGCAGCAGCCAGTTCTGGCGGATCATCAACGGCGTGTCCTGGCTGGCCGTGGCGAAGTGGTCGTGCCAGAAGAGCGTCATCTTCTCCACGAGCGGCCGCGTCGTGCGGACCATGCGGTCCAGCCACCAGAGCGCGTCGTGGCCCCACTCGTTGATCGGGTCCAGCGGCTGGCCCTTGACCGTCGGGACCGTGCCCACCAGGTCGCCCATCGGCGCGCCCGTGCCGGGACCGTCCAGCACGAACGCCAGCGTCGCCTCCCGCCCCCGCGCGGCGAAGTCGGCCGCCTCGCCCGGCGTGGCGCCGAAGCCGGCGCGCCAGAAGAGGCGGCGGACGTGATCCTCGGTCCAGTCGGCCACCGTGCTGTTCATCGGCCGTGTGCGCATGCGCCTTGACCCCTCGTCACCGGACCCGCAGCGTCGCCTTCATCCCTGCGGCGAGGTGCCCGGGCTTGGTGCAGACGAGCAGGTAGCGCCCGGGACGGCGCAGCCGCACGCCATAGCGAAGCGTGGCCTCGGGCTCGATGTCGGCCGACGTGGCGCTGCGGTAGCCGCCCGGGCCGCGGACCTGGACGTCGTGGTCGTCCTCGCCGAAGTTGTGCAGGACGAGGGTGACGCGGCCGGCCGGGACGGTCGCGCGGTAGAGGGCGAAGTCGTACTCGCGGGCGCTGACGCCGACGGTCGTCGCGGGTTGGTGCGGCGCCGCCCTCTCCGCCAGCGCGGGAGACGGCGCGAGCGCCATCGTCGCCAGGAGCGAGCCGATGATCACGGCGTCACCGAACGACCTGCAGCCGGCCCGCGGCGGCCGCGTCGGGCAGGATCTCGGCGGCGTCGGTGCCCAGCCACTGCTCCAGCAGCGACGCGTACACGCGGCGGAAGTCGACCGTCACGGCCAGGTTGTCCTCGCGGTCCAGCGCGCCGAGGTCGGGGAAGTCGCTGAGGATCCCGCTCGCCGCGCGCGTGCCCTGGACCCACGCGATCCCGCCGGCGCCGTGGTCGGTGCCGGCCGACCGGTTGGACTGCGGCCGGCGCCCGAACTCCGACCACACGAACGTCAGCACCCGATCGGCGACGCCGCGCGCCTCCAGGTCGGCCTGAAACGCCGACAGCGAGCGCGACAGCTCGGCCAGCGCCTTCGTCAGGTCGGCGGTCTGGTTGTCGTGGGTGTCGTAGTCGCCGGGCGCGTTGATCGTCGCGACGCGGATGCCCAGCGGCTGGGCGATCAGGCCGGCGAGCGAGCTCAGCCGCTTGGCGAAGTCGCTGCCCGTCGGGTAGGCGACCGATGACGCGAGTGGGTCGATGCCCTTCTTCGGATCGCTCTTGTACGGCGCGAGCAGCGTCCCGACCGACTGCGTCAGGCCGGCGATGTGCCCGGCGGCCTGCGGGCCGGCCCCGTGGCGGGGGAGCGCGGCCAGCCGCGTCCACGCCTCCGCCGCCTTGTCGGCGCCCATCCCCCACGTGCCGCCGAACTGCAGCGCGGCGTCGTCGGGATCGTTCAGCGCGGCGACCGGCGCGCCCGCGGTGGCCAGGACGGGCGACAGGTTCGACGACATCGTCAGCCCCTGCAGCGGGTTCTCGCCCGAGCCGTGGCGATCCAGCCAGCGGCCCAGCCAGCCGGCCCCGGCCTCCTCGGTGACCATCCCGCGCTCCCAGAAGTGGCGGGAGTGGAAATGCGAGAGGTCCGGCGGCGCGTAGTCGATGCCGGGCAGGAAGCCGATCTTGCCCGCCGCGAAGAGCCCGGCCACGCCGCCGTTGATGCCGTCGGTGAAGGCCGGGTGCATGCCCAGGCGCGTCTCCCCGGGCAGGCCGGGGACGTCGCCGGGCGGCAGCGTCGCGCGCAGGTCGTTGAGCAGGCCGAGCTGCTCCACGGGCGGCAGCGCGGACAGCAGGTCGCAGCCGCCGGGCAGGAACACGGAGACGAGCACGGGCGCGTCCCCAGCGGCGGCGGCCTGCGCCTGGGCGCTCTCCAAGAGCGCGTCGGCCGTGAGGAGCTTGGAGGCGTAGACGGTCAGCCCGAAGCCGATGGAGCGGCCGACGAGCTGGCGGCGCGTGAGGTCGGAACGGTCGTAGCAGGCCATGGTCGCGGTGCCCTCTCTAGTGCAGTTGGGCGTCGGGGCCGGAGATCATCAGGTGGCGCAGCAGCTTCTGGAGCATGTCCGCGCGATCGCGGTCGGGCGGGTGGCCGTCGTCGAAGAAGGTCGTCGCCACGTCGACCAGCACGGCGTGCGCACCGGCCGAGAGCCACGGCCGGCCGACCGCGTCGTGGGCAGCGGTCACGTGCTGGCGGGCGTTCCACGCGAGATGACCGGCACCCTTGGGGACCTTCAGCGGCGCGTCGCCCCAGGCCAGCACCTGGTTGGCGAGGGTGACGCGGGCGCGCATCGAGTTCGTCGACAGCCAGGCGGTGCCGCCGTCCCAGCCGGCCACCGACGGCGGCCGGAACGGGACCTGCCCCATCTGGTCCAGCAGCCACGTGTAGGCCGAGATCGTGATCGGCGTCCCCGTGGTCCGCAGGAGACCGGCGACGAGCACGACCGGCGGCTTGATCATGTCCGGGGCGTCCAGGCGCGAGTAGAGCGCGGGGTGGCGCAGGATCTCGGCCACGACCGGCTTGATCCGGCGGTCATGGCGACGGTAGGTGTCGACCAGCGCCCGGCGCGTGGAGGTCGTGAGCTCCTCGTTGGTGAACGCGGCCCACAGCTTCGTCATCAGGAACGGCGCGTGGGCCGGGTGGTGGGTGACGAGCTCGATCACGTCGCGCGGCGTGTACTTCCCGGTGTGCCCGAAGATCGTCTTGGGACCCGGGTCGTGGTCCTTGGAGGACCAGCGGATCGAGCGCGAGCGGCTGCCGTGGCGCACCGAGCGCCAGCCGGTCAGCGCCCGGGCGACCTCGCGCACGTCGGTCTCGGTGTACCCGCCGCCCAGCGCGAACAGCTCCATCAGCTCGCGGGCGAAGTTCTCGTTGGGCGCGTCCTTCGTCGAGTCGGCCAGCGACAGGAAGAACTGCATCGCCGGGTCGCGCATGATGCCGTTGAGCAGGCCGGGGAAGGACCCGAACCCGCGCGAGCGCATCAGGTGGTTCTGGCGCAGCATCAGCGGCGTGTCCTGGTCGGCCGTGGCGAAGTGGTCGTGCCAGAAGAGCGTGAGCCGCTCGACCAGCGGGCGCTGGGAGCGGACCATGCGATCCAGCCACCACAGGGCGTCGTGGCCGTACTCGTTGACGGGGTCCAGGCGCCGTCCCTTGACCCGCGGCTGATGGCCGACCATCTGCGGCCCGTGCGCCGGACCGTCCAGCAGCCAGTTCAGCGTCGCGCCCTTTCCAACGCGCGCGAAGTGCGACGCCTCGCGTGGCGTCGCGCCGAAGCCCGCGCGCCAGAAGACGCGCCGGACGTGGTCCTCGCTCCATCGGTGCCCCCGCACAGCGCCACACTATGGCGAACGCGGGAGCGGATCTCCGATGGAGGGGGACCGTCAGGTGATCAGGAGAGCTCGATCGTCTCGATGACGGCCGGATCGCGCGGGCGGTCGCGTGCGTCGGTCGGGGTGCCCTCGATCGCGTCGACGACGTCCAGGCCGGAGGTGACCTCGCCGAAGACGGTGTGCTTGCCGTCGAGCCACGGGGCGGCGTCGGTGGTCACGATGAAGAACTGCGAGCCGTTCGTGTTCGGGCCGGCGTTGGCCATGGCCAGCGCGCCGCGGACGATCTTGTGATCGTTGAACTCGTCCTCGAAGGTGTAGCCGGGGCCGCCGGTGCCGTTGCCCTGCGGGCAGCCGCCCTGGATCATGAAGTCCTTGATGATCCGGTGGAAGCCGAGGCCGTCGTAGAAGCCCTGGCCGACGAGCTTCTTGAAGTTGTCGACGGTCTTGGGCGCATCCTCGTCGAAGAAGTCGATGACGATGTCGCCGTGGTTGGTGTGGAAGGTCGCGGTGGACATGCCCGACACCTTCGCAGGATCAGAGTCCTGGAGGATGAACGGCCGTGAAGCCGCTGATCGACCGGAACGGCCGCTGCCACCGCGATCCGGTCTGGCGCAGGCCCACGGTGTCGAACCGCGCGCCGCCGACGACCATGAACGCGTGGGTCGCGTTGGCGTAGATCGTCACCCACTTCCCCTGCCCCGGCCGGCCCCAGTTCGCCAGCTGCCCGGAGGTCACCGGGGAGTCGAGCAGCCCGGCGTTGGCCAGCGCGAAGGAGATCGATCCCGAGCAGTCGTAGGCGGAGTCGATGAAGAGCCCGTCGGCGCGCCCGTGACCGCCGCCGTAGACGTAGGGCAGCCGCGCGACCTGGTTGGCGCCGTCGACGATCTTCTGGACCGCGACGGGCGCGTCGGGCGGCGCGGTCACCTCGCCGTCGGTCAGCGTGACCGAGTTGGAGAGGCCGGCGGGGCCGCCGGCCGTCGCGGCCGAGCCGCCGGTCTCGCCGTAGAGCTGGGCCAGCTGGGCGCGGACCTCCG
>JAOPZL010000181.1 GCA_025964175.1 Solirubrobacterales bacterium | reverse complement strand
CCGGCATCCCGAACCGGTCGCGGGCGCCCTGCACGATGAGTACGGGGACGGTCACCGCCTCGAGCTCGGGGAGGCGGCTGTCGGCCGGCGGCTTGGGCGCGCGCCGCGGCGGGCGCAGCGGGAACGCGAGGCACAGGACGCCCACGGCGCCCACCGCATCCGCCGTGCGGCAGGCGACCCGCGCCCCCGAGGAACGACCGCCCGTGACCAGGGCCAGCCCCGCGAGCTCGTGCGCGCGCAGCTCGGCCACGACGGCAATCCAGGCGGCGTCGAGCTGACGGGCCGGCGCGGCCGTCCGGCGCCCCGCCACGCGGTAGGGCTGCTCGACGAGCACGACGGACACGCCGAGCGCCACCGCCGCGGCGGTGACCGCGACGAGGTCGGGCGCCGTGATGGAACCGCCCGCGCCGTGGCCGAGGACGAGGGCGCCGCGTGGGTCGACCGCCGCGTGCAGCTGCACCCGCGCCGGCCCGTGCGGCGTGCCGACCTCGTGTTCGGTCGCCGTCACGCGACCCCCGCGGTGGCGAGCCACCCCCACAGCTCGTCCTGTCCGACCACCCGGACCTCGAGCTTGTCGGCCTTCTTCGTCTTGGCCTCCCCCACGTTGGCGCCGGCGAGCAGGAAGTCGGTCGTCGAGGAGACCGACGACACCGCGGTGGCGCCGGCCTGCTCGACCAGGCGCGTCACGTCGGGGCGGCTGACCTTCCCGCCGCTGCGCGGGTCGGTGAACGCGCCGGTGATGACGACCGTCGCGCCCTTCAGCGGCGACTCGGCGGCGGCCGCGATGTCGACCGGGCGGTCCTCGTCGAGCACGTCGAGCACCACGCCCTGCGCGCGCAGCGCCACGATCTCCTCGCGCACGTCCTCGCGCGCGAAGAACGCCACGAGGCTCTCGGCCACCTTCGGCCCGATGTCGCGGATCGCCTCCAGCTGCTGCACCGTCGCGTCCCGGACCTCCTCGATCGACCCGAAGCCCGCCAGGCAGAGGCGCTTGGCGACGCCCTCGGAGGCCATCGGGATCGCGAAGCCGATGAGCGCGCGGCGCAGCCCGACCCCCTTGGAGCCCTCGATCGACTCGACCATCTTGGCCGCCGACACCTCGCCCATCCGCTCGTAGCCCAGCAGCGTCTCGGTGGTCAGCGTGTAGAAGTCGCTGCGGCGGCGCAGGACGCCGTCGTCGGCGAGCTTCTCGATCCGGACGTCGCCGACGCCCTCCATGTCCGCGGCGCCCCGCGACGCCCAGTTCATGAGCCGGCGCGTGATCTGGGCCGGGCACTGCAGGTTCGGGCACCACCGCTCCTCGCCGGTGCCGCGGATCTCCAGCAGGGTCCCGCACGACGGGCAGTCGACCGGCGGGACGATGACCTGCTCGCTGCCGTCGCGGTCCTCGGGGATCGAGCGCCCCGCGAACGGGATCACGTCGCCGCGGCGGACCACCGCGATCGTGTCGCCGATGCGCAGGTCGCGCTCGCGGATCAGACGCGGGTTGTGCAGCGTGACGTTCTCGACCGTCACCCCGCCGACGAAGACGGGCTCGACGCGGGCGCGCGGCGGCACCCGGCCGATCTTGCCGACCGGCCACTGCACCGCCAGCAGCTTCGTCAGCTTCTCCTCGGGCGGGTACTTGAAGGCGATCGCGCCACGCGGCTCGGCGCTGTTGAAGCCCGCGGCCTCGAACGCGGCGGGCTCGTGCAGCCGCACCACCGCCCCGTCGATGTCGTAGTCCAGCGAGTCGCGGCGCGCCCCGATCTCGTGGATGGTGGCCATCACGGCGTCGGCGTCGGCGCAGACGACCTGGTGGGCGGGCTCGATCCCGAGCGCCTCCACGTCCAGCGCCGTGCCCTCGCCGTCCTCCGCGCCGAAGGCGAAGAAGGTCAGGACGCGCCCCGACCGCGCCGCCGCCTCGGGGTCCTTCTGCATCAGCGTTCCGGCGGCGCCGTTGCGCGGGTTGGTCAGCGGCTTGTCGGGGTGGGACGCGTTGTACGCGCTCCAGGTCGAGCGCCGCATGAGCGCCTCGCCCCGGACCTCGACCCGCCCGGGCGCGTCGATCCTCGCCGGCAGCTCAGGAACGACCCAGCGGATCTTCTCGGTGACGAGCTCGCCGATCTCGCCCGTGCCGCGCGTGGCGGCGTAGTCGAGCTCGCCGTCCTGGTAGACGATGCTCAGCGAGAGCCCGTCGAGCTTCTCGCTGACCCGAAAGACCTGGCCGGCGAACCGGTTGCAGAAGGCGACGATCGCCTCCTCGTCGGTCGCCTTGGCCAGCGACAGCATCGGCCGGCGGTGGCGGATCGTCGGGCCCGTCAGCTGCGCGGGCGCGTTGACCTTGCCCAGCGGGCTGTCGCCGGGCTCGAGCGCGGGATGCTCGGCCACGAGCGCGGCCAGTTCGTCCTTGAGCGCGTCGTAGTCGGCGTCGGGCACGGTCGCGTCGCCGCTGCCGTAGTAGGCGTCGTTGAGCCGCTTGACCTCGACCACGAGCTCGGCGATGCGCTCGCGGACGGTCTCGGCGGGCACGGGGCTGTCCTTCGTCACGCCCGCCAGGCTACGCGCCGCAACCGATGACTTCTGGCGGGTGCGACGGTCTCCACCCCCATGAGCGCGACCGAACATCCCGACCGAAACCGCTGGATCGCCGTGTACGTCCTGTGCGTGGGAATGCTGATGATCGTCCTGGACGCCACCGTCGTCAACGTGGCGCTACCGACCATCCAGGACGACCTCGGCTTCTCGCAGTCGAACCTGGCCTGGGTCGTGAACGCCTACCTGATCGCCTTCGGCGGCCTGCTGCTGCTGGCCGGACGCCTCGGCGACCTCATCGGGCGCAAGACGATCTTCCTGACCGGGCTCGCCGTCTTCACCGGCGCGTCGCTGCTCTGCGGGCTCGCCGACAGCCAGGGCCTGCTCGTCGCCGCCCGCTTCGCGCAGGGCGCCGGCGGCGCGCTGACCTCCGCGGTGATCCTCGGCATGATCGTCACGCTCTTCCCCGAGCCTCGCGAGCAGGCCCGCGCGATCGGCGTCTACGCGTTCGTCGCGTCCGCCGGCGGAGCGGTCGGGCTGCTGGCCGGCGGGGTCCTGACCCAGTCGATCAACTGGCACTGGATCTTCTTCGTCAACATCCCGATCGGGCTCGTGACGGCGTTCCTCGCCCAGCGGCTGATCCAGCGCGACAGCGGCCTCGGCCTACGCGCCGGCGCCGACGTGCCCGGCGCGGTGCTCATCACCTCGGCGCTGATGCTCGCCGTCTTCACGATCGT
>JAOPZL010000152.1 GCA_025964175.1 Solirubrobacterales bacterium | reverse complement strand
CCGCCAGGACGCGCTGCAGGCGATGAACGCGGCGCTGGCCGCGCGCTCCAGCGCGCTCGCCCAGGCCAAGGCGGCCCGGCTCGCCGCGCTGCACTCCACCCGCGCCGGCCGGCTGAAGGCCCAGAGCGAGCTCAAGCACCTGCTCGCCGAGCGCGAGAAGGCCGCGCGGTCCACCGGGCCCGGCGGCCCGTGGTCGATTCCGTGGGCGATCGTCCAGTGCGAGTCCGGCGGCCAGAACCTGGGGCCCAACTCGGCGGGCGCCTCCGGCTACTACCAGTTCATGCCCGCCACCTGGCAGGGGCTGGGCGGCTCGACGCCGAACGCCTACCAGGCGTCCAAGGCCGAGCAGGACCGTCTCGCCGCAGCGCTTTGGGCGGGCGGGTCCGGTGCCGATAACTGGGACTGTGCCGCACTCGTGGCATCCTGAGCGAGCCCGCTCGACGTTCCCCCACCCATCACGGAGACCATGAAGAAGAACTCGCGCTTCAGCCGCGGCTGGCGTCTGACCAAGGACAGCTGGTCGGTCATCAAGGCTGACCGCTCGCTGCTGGCCTTCCCCGTCGTGGGGTCGGTCGCCTCCGTGGTCGCGTTCGCGATCATCGCCGTCCCCGGCGTCGCCGCCTGGGCGATCAGCGACCAGTGGTGGACCGCGCTGCCGTTCGCGGCCGTCGCGCTGTACGCCGCGACCTTCGTAACGATCTACATGGGCGTCGGCCTCGCCGCCGCGGCCGCGCAGGTGATGGAAGGCAAGGACGCCACGCTGAAGAGCGGCCTCGCCGTCTCCCGTCAGCACGTCGGCGCGATCGCCAAGTGGGCGCTCGTCCAGACCACCGTCGGCCTCATCATCAACGCGCTGCAGCAGATGGCCGAGAGCCAGAACGGCATCGCCCGCATCATCGGCCTCATCTTCACCTCGCTGGTGAGCTTCGCCTGGACGCTGGCGAGCTTCTTCGTGATCCCGCTGGTCGCCTTCGAGAACCTCGGCCCCAAGGACGCCCTGCAGCGCTCGGTCGCGATCATCCGCGAGCGGTGGGGCGAGGGCGTCGTCGGCTCGGCCTCGATCGGCATCGTCGTCGGGCTCCTCGGCTTCCTGCCGGCGATCGCCCTGATCGTCATCGGCGTGCAGGTCGGCGGCGCCGGCGGCATCGTGATCATCGGCCTCGGCGTGATCGTCCTGCTCATCGCCGCGATCGTCTCCAACACGCTGACGCAGGTCTTCCGCGTCGCGCTGTACCGCTTCGCGACGGGCACGCCGGAGACCCCGGGGTTCGCCTCCGAGGACCTCGCCGCCGCGTTCAAGCCGAAGAAGTCGCGCGGGCGCGGCGCAAGCTCCGCCGCCTAGTCCCGTCGCACATCCTGCCCCCGGTGAACGCCGGGGGCCGGTTGCGGGTCCTGCGACACTAGGGGTCATGGACTACGCCATTACGGAGCAGGGTCTTGAGGCGCTGCGCGCGGAGCTGGCCGAGCTCGAGGGGCCGGCCCGGCAGGAGATCGCCAAGCAGATCAAGACGGCCCGCGAATGGGGGGACCTCAAGGAGAACGGCGAGTACCACGCCGCCAAGGAGGCCCAGGCCCATCTCGAGACGCGGATCCTGAAGGTTCGCGACCGCATCAAGAACGCCGACATCGTCGAGGTCACCGAGGGTGACGTCGTCGGGTTCGGCTCGACCGTCGAGGTCGAGGACGAGCAGACCGGCCGCGTCACGTCCTACCGCCTGGTCGCCTCCCCGGAGGCCGACCTCGCCAAGGGCCTGCTGTCGGCCGAGTCGCCGGTCGCGGGCGCCCTGGAGGGCAAGCGCGCGGGCGAGGTCGGCATCGTGACCACACCGCGCGGCCAGCGCCGCCTGAAGATCGTGAAGGTGTCCTGATGGCTGACGAGACCGAGAAGACCGTCGACGAGAACGAGCTGCGCGAGCGGCTGACGCCCGCCCAGTACGCCGTCCTGCGCGAAGGCGCGACCGAGCGCCCGTGGAGCGGCCAGTACGTCGACGAGCACAGCGACGGCGCCTACCACTGCGCCGCCTGCGGCATCGAGCTGTTCGACAGCGGCACGAAGTTCGAGTCGGGCTCCGGATGGCCGTCGTTCACCGAGCCTGCCGTCGCCGAGGCCGTCGAGCTGATCGAGGACCGCAGCCAGGGCATGGTCCGCACCGAGGCCCGCTGCCGCAACTGCGGCTCGCACCTGGGCCACGTCTTCGACGACGGCCCGGTCGACAAGGGCGGCCAGCGCTACTGCATCAACTCGCTGGCACTGGACCTGCAGCAGAGGTAGGTCCACGGGGGCCGCTGAAAGAGCGGACGGGGGCGGGCGCAAGGCCCGCCCCGATCCGTTTGCCAGGCAAGAATCGCCACTGAACTACTACATCCCAGGACTGAGTGTCTGGCCTGGGCGGCTTGACACTCGCGACCACCTGGACAGGCCGCCCCGAAGGGCGCGTTGCCACGGCTGAGCACCCGAAGGCTCTCGTCGATCGCGTGGGCGATCCGCTGGCTCTTTCAGAGTAGCGCTGATCACGCCGGTTCGCGCGGCCCGGTTACGCTTTCCGACGTGACCCGCCAACCGATCCGCTCCTGGCTGATGGACATGGACGGCGTTCTCGTGCACGAGGAGCTCGCCGTCCCCGGCGCCGACCGCTTCCTGCGCGCCCTGCGCGAGACGGCGACGCCGTTCCTGATCCTGACCAACAACTCGATCTACACGCGCCGCGATCTCGCCGCGCGGCTGCGCGCCTCTGGCCTGGAGGTCCCCGAGACCTCGATCTGGACCTCGGCGCTCGCGACCGCCGCCTTCCTGCAGGACCAGCGGCCGGGCGGCTCGGCCTTCGTGATCGGCGAGTCGGGCCTGACCACCGCGCTGCACGAGGTCGGCTACACGATGACCGAGCGGGCCCCCGACTACGTCGTGCTGGGCGAGACGCGCACCTACTCGTTCGAGCGCATCACGCAGGCGATCCGCCTGATCCTCGGCGGCGCGCGCTTCATCGCCACCAACCCCGACCCGACCGGCCCGACGACCCGCGGCCCCGTGCCGGCCACCGGCTCGTTCGCCGCGCTGATCTCGCGTGCGACCAGCGTCGAGCCGTACTACGTCGGTAAGCCGAACCCGCTGATGATGCGCTCGGCGCTGAACGCGATCGACGCGCACTCCGAGACGACCGCGATGATCGGCGACCGCATGGACACCGACATCGTGTCCGGGCTCGAGGCGGGGCTGGAGACGATCCTCGTCCTGACCGGCGTGACGCAGCCGGACATGATCGACCGGTTCCCGTACCGGCCGCTGCGCACCGTGCCGTCGGTGGCGGAGCTCGTCGACGTCGTGACCGGCTTCGCGGCCGCGGCGGCGGAGCCCGACCCCACCTAGTTGGAGTTCGCCGGGACCTCGGCCTCTTCGAGCACACCGAGGATCTCGGCCACGCGGCAGACGAGCAGCCGCTCCTCCTCGACGTCGACCCACGCACCGGCGGCGGCGGGGAAGACGACGTGGTCACCGGGCCGCACGGGCATGATGACGCCCGCCGGCTGCCACCAGTCCAGGCCGGGGCCGACCGCGAGCACGATGCCGTGCTGCGGCGGCGGCTCGTTCGTCCCGGCGGGGACGAGCAGCCCGGAGTGGCGAACCCGGTCAGGCTCGAGCTCCTTGATGACGATGCGGTCGAAGAGCGGTCTGAGCTGCTGGCGCATCGGACTCAGCGGACTCGGATGCGAACGGCGAACGTCGAATCGCCCGAGCCGACCGACCCCGAGGTGATCTCCTGATACTGCGCGGCGAAGCGCGTCGTGCCCGTGCCGGTCGCGCGGATCACGTAGCGCTGCATGCCAGGCGCGCCGGCCAGCCCGGCGGTCCCCTGGATGTAGCGGTTCACCGTGACGCGGCCCACCTGCGGGCGCGGCTTCGTCGTGACGACCCAGTGAAACGGCGTCGTCTGGTTGGACTCGAGCGCGATGGCGATCGTGTCGCCCTTGTGCAACGTCACCGTGCTGCCGGTGTCGTCGATCGTGAGCGCCACCTGCTTGGCCGCTGCGGGCGAGGCGGTGAGGGCGAGCGCGGCGAGCGCGGCGGCGGGCATGAGCAGGCGTGCTTGCATGTGCCGTAGAACCTACCGACCGCCGGGGAGTGCAGCATGCCGAGAGCCGTTCGCTTCGAGAACTACGGTGACGTCGACGTCCTCGGCGTCGTCGAGGTGCCGCGTCCCGTCCCGGGGCCGGGACACGCGCTCGTGCGCGTCCGCGCCACGGCGATCAACCCGGGCGAGGCGAAGATCCGCGAGGGAGCGCTGCACGACCGCTTCCCGGCGACGTTCCCCTCCGGTCAGGGCAGCGACCTGGCCGGCGTCGTCGAGGAGCTGGGGCAGGACGTCCACGGCCTGGACGTCGGCGACGAGGTCCTCGGCTTCACCGACGAGCGCGCGGCGCACGCCGAGCTCGTGGTCGCGCCGGCCGAGGACCTCGTGCCCCGCCCGCCGGCGGTGCCATGGGAGGTCGCCGGGTCGCTCTACGTGGCGGGCACGACCGCCGCGGCCGTCGTCCGCGCGGTGGAGCTGAAGGCGGGCGACTGCGTCGTGGTCTCGGGCGCGGCGGGCGGGGTCGGCTCGATCGCCGTGCAGCTGGCGCGCCATGCGGGCGCGCGCGTCATCGGGCTGGCCAGCGAGGTCAACCACCACTGGCTGGAGTCCCACGGCATCGTGCCCGTGACCTACGGCGAGGGCGTCGCCGAGCGGATCCGCGCGGCCGCGAACGGCGTCGTCGACGCGTTCATCGACTGCATCGGCGGCGGCTACGTCGAGCTCGCGCTGGAGCTCGGCGTCGCGCCCGAGCGCATCGACACGATCGCCGACTTCGCGGCGGTGCAGAAGCACGGCGTCAAGGGCGAGGGCAACGCGATGGGCGGGGGCGCGCCGACGCTCGCGGAGCTGGCCGGCCTGGTCGCCGACGGACGGCTGGAGGTGCCGATCGCGCGGACCTACCCGCTGAGCGAGGTCCGCGCCGCCTTCCGCGAGCTCGACAGCGGGCACGTGCACGGGAAGATCGTGCTGCGGCCCTGACGGACGGACCGCGGCTCAGCTGCGCAGCGCGGACGGCAGCTTCACGAGCAGCCGCGGGAGGTCGCGGCGCGAGTGGTCCACCGCCGAGCGCAGCTCCGTGCCCGTGTCCTGGCCGTGCAGGGGCGGGCCGTGGCCGACGAGCAGGTGCTCGGGCGCGTAGCCGGCGAGCTTGCGCGGCGGGGTCAGGCGCAGGCCGATGTGCACGCCCACGTGGCCGTGGTCGCCGGTGAACATCCGGGACGTCCCGACGGCCTCGGGGATGACGAGCGCGTTGTGCTGCGGCCACCACAGCGCGACCTCGCGCCACAGGCGGTTGTCGACCAGCTCGAGGACCTCGAAGGGCGTGTGGGGCAGCTCGCGCGGGACGACGTGCAGGTCGACGCCGAGCCGGCCGGCGACCGCCTCGCAGTCGCGGCCGTGGCGGTCGAGCAGCTGCAGGACGCCGGCGGGCGTTCCCAGCGCGGCAGCGCGGTCGATCGCCCCGCCGTCGTCGACGGGATCGATCAGCCAGACGCGGCCCTGGTCGACCAGCGCGTGCGACGCGCGCGCCATCGGCTCCTCGATCACCCAGGTCAACCCGAGCGCGTGCTCCTCGATCATCCGCAGCGCCATGCGGCGACTCTATCGTCGCGCTCCGCGGCCGGCTTCTGATCGGGTTTCTCGCCCGGGGACGGGCGGTCGCGCAAGTTCCCGTGGTCACGCGCGTTCCTGCTGGCATGTCCCGGGTCTCCGTCGTCCTCGCGCTGCTGCTCTTGCTCGCCCTCGCGCCCGCCGCCCACGCGGCCGCGCCGGCCTGGAGCGACTACGACCGCCCCGCCACCTTCGGGGAGGTCACCGACGCCAACGTGCCGATCACGATGCGAGACGGCGTCGTGCTGCGGGCCAACGTCAGCCGTCCCGACCGGCCCGGGCGCTACCCGACCCTGCTGATCCAGACGCCGTACAACAAGGACGGCGCGGTGAACACCGCGTTCGCCGGCCAGGTCAGCGCGTTCGTCACGCGCGGGTACGTGGTCGTCACCGCCGACGTGCGCGGGACGGGCGCCTCGGGCGGGACCTGGGACTCGTTCGGCGAGGCCGAGCAGGCGGACGGCCCCGAGCTCGTCGAATGGGCGGCGGCGCAGCCGTGGTCGACCGGCAAGGTCGGGCTCTACGGCGCGTCCTACATGGGGCTCAACCAGCTCTACACGGCGGCGCGCCGCCCGGCGCACCTGAAGGCGATCTTCCCGATCGTGCCGATGGGCGACGGCTACCGCGACATCGTCTTCAGCGGCGGCGACCTCAACGTCTCGTTCATCCCGCTGTGGCTCGGCCTCGTCGCCGCGGGCTCGGTCACGCCGCCGACGCCGCCTGTCGTGTCGGCCGCCGCGGGCTCGGTGCCGACGAGCGCCTCCGACGCACCGACGACGCCCGCCGGCGTGCTCGGCGCGGTGACCGGCGGGGTCGCGTCGGTGACCTCCGCGGCGCAGGAGACGGCGTCCGCGCCGCCGTCGCCCTCCGATATCGCAGGGCAGGTCACGACGCTCGGCTCGCACGCCACGGGCGCGGCGGGCTTCGACTCGCAGGTCGTCGGCGACGCCATCACCGGCGGCGACACCGCCTTCGACGGGCCGTTCTGGAAGACGCGCTCGCCGCTGGAGGTCGTCGACCGGATCCGGGTGCCGGCGTTCGTCGTCGGCGGCCACCACGACCTCTTCCAGCGCGGCGAGCCGCTCATCTACGAGCGCCTCAAGCAGCACGTCAACGCGCGCCTGCTGATGGGTCCGTGGACCCACACCGACGCGTCGAGCGGCGCCGGGCTGCCCGCCGACGGCGTGCCGACGCCGCAGCAGATCGCGCTGCGCTGGTTCGACCACTACCTCGGCGGGGCCCAGACGAAGATCGGGAGCATCCCGAAGGTCACGCAGTACGTCTACGGCGAGGCGCGCTACGAGACGCAGGCCGACTACCCCGACCCGGCGCTGACCCCGCGCGTGATGTACCTGCGCGGCGGCCGGCAGCTCGGCGACGACGCCCCGACGACGGCGGAGGCGCCGCAGCGCTTCGTCCAGCAGCCCATGGCGGGGATCTGCACCCAGTCGACGTCGCAGTGGACGGCCGGTCTCGGCGAGCCGCTGCCGTGCACGACCGACAACCGCGCCGACGAGCTCGGCTCCGCGGTCTACACGACGCCGCCGATGACGCAGGACCTGCCGCTCAGCGGACCGGTCCTCGCCGACCTGTGGGTCACGACCACTGCGGCCGACGCCGCGGTGACGGTGCGGGTGACCGACGTCTCACCGTCGGGGCAGTCGACGGAGATCACCACCGGCTGGCTCGCCGCCTCGTTGCGCGCGGTCGACGCGAGCCGCAGCCGGTTCGTCAGCGGCCGGCTCATCCAGCCGTGGCACCCGTTCACGCGCGAGTCGGTCCTCCCGGTGAACGCGGGGGAGCCCACGCCGCTCGCGGTGGAGATCTTCCCGATGCGCGCGACGATCAAGGCGGGCCACGCCCTGCGCATCACCGTCTCCCCGAGCGACTTCCCCCACCAGCTCCCTCCGCTCCCGCAGCTGGCGAAGGGCCTGGGCGGCGTCGTGTCGGTGCTGACCGAGCCGGGCCACGCCTCATCGGTGACGCTGCCGACGCTGGGCCCGTGCCCGCCGGGCGGATGCGCGCCGCTGCCGGTGCCCAACCTGCTGCGGGGGTGAGGGGGGCGGCGGCTGGGCCTACGGCGAAGAAGCCGCTCCCGCCTCCGCCAGCGCCAGCTGGTCCTCGTGGCCGTCGTAGGCCGCCAGCTGTGGGTAGGCCAGGACCGTCAGGCCCACCGCCACCAGGCATGCGAGGCCTCCGACCGATACCGCGGCGCCCACGGGCATGATCGAGGCGGCCACGCCGGATTCGACGTCGCCCAGCCGGGGTCCGCTCTGCACCACGAGCATGAAGACCGAGGACATCCGCCCGCGCATGCGCTCCGGGGTGACCGTCTGGTTGATCACCGACCGGCAGACCGCGGAGACCGAGTCGGCCGCTCCCGCGATGGCCAGCAGCACCGCCGCGACCCACAGCGAACCGGCCAGGCCCGCGGCCGCGATCGCCACGCCCCACACGACGACGGCGACGATCGTGATCCGGCCCAGCCAGCGCGCGTGCTCCAGCCAGCCGGTCGTCACCGCCGCCAGGACCGCCCCCGCCGAGACCGACGCGTAGAGCAGGCCCGTGCCCGCCGCGCCGGCGTCGAAGACCGTCAGCGACAGCACGGCGAAGAGTGCGCGCGGCATCCCGAACGCCATCGCGGCGATGTCGATCACGAACGACCCCATCAGCGCGCGGTTGGAGCGCACGAAGCCGAGCCCCTCGAGGATGGAGCGGTGGATCGGCTCGTGCGGCTCGGCGCCCTCGCGGGGGACGGGGCGCAGGGGGCGGATGGGGAGGATCAGCGCGACCATCACCACGAACGAGACCGCCACTGCGACATAGAGGACCTGCAGGCCCGCGCCGGCGATGACCAGCCCCGCGAGCCCGGGCCCGACGACCGCCGACAGCGAGCTGACCGAGAAGTTGATCGCCAGCGCCGAGCGCAGGTAGTCGCCGGCCAGCGCCGGGACGGCCGCCGAGCGTGTGACGTTGGCCACGGAACCGGAGCCGGCGAGCATCGCCGCCAGAATGAAGATGATCGCCACGTGCGGCTCGCCGACCGTGGTGACGACCGCCAGCGCGATCGCCACCAGCGCCTCGACCGCCTGGGCCCAGAGCATGATCTTGCGCCGGTCCACGCGGTCGGCGTAGGCGCCGCCGATCAGCGACCCGAGGACGAGCGGCAGCAGCTCCACGGCGCCGGTCAGCCCGACCAGGAAGGCCGAGTCCGTCAGCACGTACACCTGGTAGGGGATGGCCACGAGCGCCGCCTGGGTGCCCAGCGACGAGCACGCCTGACCGATGGTCAGCAGCCGCAGGTCGCGTGACGCGCGCAGGGCGGTGAGGTCGACGGCGATGCGGGCCACGACCCGGGATTGAAGCAGCAGAGCCGTCCTAGCTGAAGGTTGACACAGCAACCAAATGCGCTAGAATCTAAGTCAGCAACAAGTAGATTTTCCAAGTCTGAAAGCTGAGAACATGAACCCAGAGACCCCCATCTGCGAGCTGTGCGGGCAACGCCCCGGCACGGTTCCGGTGCTCCTCACCAACGGGGTCCGACGCTCTCACGCCGTGCTGTGTGACCAGTGCGCGGCGCAGACCGTCGGCGCCGGCCAACAGCCCCAGCAGCAGCGCGCGCAGCAGCCCGCCGCGCCGTCGCCGCTGGACGAGTTCGGTCGCGACCTGACCCAGGACGCCCGCGAGTCCCGCATCGACCCCGTCATCGGGCGCGATGAGGAGATCGAGCAGACCATCGAGATCCTCGCTCGCCGCCGCAAGAACAACGCCGTCCTCATCGGTGAGGCCGGCGTCGGCAAGACCGCCATCGCCGAGGGCCTGGCCCGGCGCATCGCCGAGGGCGACGTCCCCGAGACCCTGCGCGACGCGCGTCTGATCTCGCTGGACCTCGCCTCGATGATCGCCGGCGCGCAGTACCGCGGGCAGTTCGAGCAGCGCCTGAAGGGGCTGCTGGCCGAGGTCGCCGAGTCCCAGGGCAAGGTCGTCCTCTTCGTCGACGAGCTGCACACCGTGCTCGGAGCCGGAGCGGGCGAGGGCGCGATGGACGCGGCCAACATCCTCAAGCCGATGCTCGCCCGTGGCGAGCTGCGGATGGTCGGCGCCACGACGCTGAGCGAGTACCGGCGCATCGAGCGCGACTCCGCGCTGGCACGGCGCTTCTCGCCCGTCACCGTGGGCGAGCCGACCGTCGACCAGACGGTCGAGATCCTGCGCGGACTGCGCGAGGTCTACGCCTTCCATCACGACGCCGAGATCACCGACGAGGCTCTCGTCGCGGCGGCCCGGCTCTCGGATCGCTACGTGACCGAGTACCACCTGCCCGACAAGGCGATCGACCTGATCGACCAGGCCGCGGCCCGCGTGCGGATGCACGCGGTCAAGGGCGATGACACCGTCGCTCGCCTGCGCGCCGAGCTCGAGAAGCGCGAGGCCGAGAAGGACCAGGCGGTCCGCGAGGAGGCCTACGAGGACGCGGCCAAGCTCAAGGCCGTCACGGCCCGGCTGCGCGAGCAGCTCGCGGAGCTGGGTGAGGCGCCCGAGCCGGCCAAGCCCGTCGTGGGCGAGCGCGAGGTCGCGGCGGTCATCGCCGCGCGCACCGCGATCCCCGTGGGCGAGCTGGTCGCCGGGGAGACCGAGCGGCTCGTGGCCCTGGAGGACGACCTGCATCAGCGCGTCGTCGGCCAGGACCAGGCGGTCGAGGTCGTCGCCGACACCATCCGCCGTGCGCGGGTCGGACTGTCGGAGGGCAACCGCCCGCTCGGCAGCTTCCTGTTCCTGGGCCCGACCGGGGTCGGCAAGACCGAGCTCGTCAAGGCGCTGTCGGAGCGCATGTTCGCCTCCGAGAAGGCGCTGGTCCGCATCGACATGTCCGAGTTCCGCGAGCCGCACACCGTCGCGCGGCTGATCGGCTCGCCCCCCGGCTACGTCGGGTACGGCGTGGGCGGCCAGCTGACGGAGCCGGTGCGCCGGCGCCCGTACTAGGTGAGCCTGCTCGACGAGGTCGAGAAGGCCCACCCGGACGTGTGGAACGTGCTCCTGCAGCTGATGGACGACGGCCGGTTGACCGACGGCGAGGGCCGCACGGTCGACTTCACCAACGCGGTGGTCGTGATGACCTCCAACCTGGGGGCCGGCGCTGCCAAGCGCTCGGTCGGCTTCACGGCCGCCGAGGCGGCGCCCGACGAGGAGCGCATGCTGGCCGCGGCCAAGTCCGCCTTCCTGCCCGAGTTCCTGAACCGGATCGACGAGATCGTCACCTTCCGGCCGCTGGACGCCGAGCAGGTGCAGCAGATCACCGGCCTGATCATCGAGCGCGTCGCGCAGCGCCTGCGCGACGAGCGAGGGATCCGGCTGGAGGTCGAGCCGCAGCTGGTGGCCCGGCTGGCCCGCGAGGGCTTCGACGCCGAGTACGGCGCCCGGCCGCTGCACCGCCACGTGCGTCGCACGCTGGAGCGCGAGCTGACGCGGGCGATCCTCGACGGGACCATCGCCGACGGGGACCGCGTGGTCGCCGCCGACGGCCCCGACGGGCTGACCCTGGGCCCGCCGCTGCAGCTCGTCGCCGCCGCGTAGCACCGCGAGCTCCGCGCACCCGCCCGTAGCCTGGGCGGGTGCGCCGCTCGCTCACCATCGCCACCGTCCTCTTGATCATCAGCGCGTTCGTCGCGCTGGTGATCGTCGTGCATCGGGCCAACAACCCGACGGCGAGCACGTCCACGTCGGCGCTCGCCGCGCCGCACGTGGGGGACACGGTGGCCAGGGCGCACCTCATCACCGTCGACCGCCGGACGATCACGACGCCCGGCGGCGTCTGGGGCGCCATCGTCTTCGTCGACGGCCTCAACTGCCGCCCGTGCCTGGCCTCGGCCCGCAAGCTCGCCGCCGCCGCCCGCACGACACCCAAGCTTCAGGCCGTCCTGGTCGACGTCAACGCCAGCGACGGCAAGGGCGAGGTCGCCCGGGTCCGGGCGAAGACCCGCTGGGGCGACCGCCCCGTGGTGCTCGACACGCCCGACAACAGCGTCGCCTCGCGCTTCGACGTCGAGACGATCGGGACCGTCCTGGTCTACCGCCCCGACGGCACGATCACCGACGTGCTCCTGGACCCGAGCGCCGCCGCCCTGAACCGGGCGTTGAAACCGGCCGCCGCCCCCTAACCTCCGAAGCGATGCCCACGCCACTCGATCGCGACACCGCCCTGCTGGAGTCGCTGCTGGGCGACGTGCTCGAGGAGCAGGAGGGCCGCGCCTTCCGCGACCGGGTCTTCTGGCTGCGCGACACCGCCGCGCGCTTCCGCGACGGCGACGAGACCGCCGGGGACCAGCTGCTGGCCTTCGTCGAGCGCGAGGGCAGCGGCCGTCTGGAGCCCTACGTGCGGGCCTGCTCGATGCAGCTGCAGCTGGCGAACATCGCCGAGGAGCTCGAGCGGCTGCGCCGCCGGCGCTCCTACGACTCCCATTCCAGCGGTCCGCAGCGCGAGTCGCTGGCCGCCGCCGTCGGCCAGATCGGCAACCGCTCCCGGGTCGAGGTCGAGGACGCGCTCCAGCGCCTGGACGTGAGCCTGACGATGACCGCGCATCCCACCGAGGCGACACGGCGCTCGATCTTCGACCACCAGCAGGCCGTCTGGCGCGCGATGGAGCGCCTGGACGACCCGCGCATCGGGCCCAGCCGCCGGACGCTGATCGACGACCGCCTGCGCGAGGTGCTGACGATCTGGTGGCAGACCGATGCCGTCCGCCGCCTGCGCCCGCTCGTCGAGGACGAGGTGCGCCGCACGCTGTTCGTCTTCGAGTCCGTCCTCTTCGACAGCGTCCCCGAGGTCGAGCAGAAGGTCGCGCGCACCTTCGGCACCCAGTGGCCGCCGCGCAAGCCGTCGGTGCGCTTCGGCAGCTGGGCGGGCGGCGACATGGACGGCAACCCCGAGGTCACGCCGGCCACCGTCGCCCGGGCGCTGGAGCTGCATCGCGCCACGGCGCTGGAGCTGCTGCGCCGCCGCGTCGCCCGGCTCGCGGCCCTCTTCTCCCAGGCCGACGACCGCGTGTTCATCTCGCCGCAGCTGGCGGCCTCGCTGGAGGACGACATGGCGGCGATGCCGTTCGTCGTCCAGGCCCGCCCCAACGAGCACGAGCCGTTCCGGCGCAAGCTGTCGTTCATCCAGGCGCGGCTGGACGGCGCCCGCGACGGCGAGCCCCACGGCTACGCCTCGCCCGCCGAGCTCGACGCCGACCTCGAGCTGGTCCGCGGCTCGACGTCGTCGCGGCGGGTCGCCGACGGCGCGATCGCCCGCGTCCTGACCCAGGTGCGGACGTTCGGCTTCCACCTCGCCGCGCTCGACGTGCGCCTGTCCTCGCACGACCTGCGCGCGTGGACCGCCGAGCTCATCGACGGGTTCGACGAGGCGACCGACGAGCCCCGTCGCCAGCAGCTCATCTCCGCCGCGATCGACGGCGCGTCCGACGGGCCGCCGCCCGAGGTCTTCACCGCGATCGCGACCGGCGTCCGCGAGCACGGTGCGCGGGCGCTGGGCTCGGTCATCATCTCGATGGTCGAGCGCCCGTCCGACGTGCTCGCCGCGCTCTTGCTGATGCGCCGCGCGGGCGTCGGAGTCGACGGGCTGGAGACGCTGCCGATCGTCCCCCTGTTCGAGACCGTGCCCGACCTCGAGCTGGCCGACGCGACGATGGCCCAGCTGTACGACCTGCCCGTCTACGCCCGCCAGCTGGAGGCCCTGCAGCGCCGCCAGGAGATCATGCTCGGCTACTCGGACTCGGCCAAGGACGGCGGGTTCGTCGCCAGCCAGTGGGAGCTGTTCACCGCGCAGGAGCGGCTCACGGCCTCGGCCGACACGCACGACATCGACCTGCGCTTCTTCCACGGCCGCGGCGGCTCGACGTCGCGCGGGGGCGCGCCCGCGCACCGCGCGATCCTGGCCCAGCCGCACGGGTCGATCCGCGGGCGGATCCGCATCACCGAGCAGGGCGAGGTCATCTCGCAGCGCTACTCCCACCCGGAGCTGGCGATCCGCGCGCTGGAGCAGACGATCTCCGGCGTGATCCTGGCCACCGTCTCCACCGACGGCGCCGTCGACGAGCGCTACCGCGCCGAGCTGACGCGCCTGTCGGAGCGCTCGCGCGAGGTCTACCGCGCGCTGATCTACGACGACGAGCGATTCGAGGCGCTGCTGAACCGCGCATCGCCACTGGACGCGCTGACGCAGATGAACATCGGCTCGCGCCCGTCGTCGCGGTCGGCGAACAAGACGCTGGCCGAGCTGCGCGCGATCCCGTGGGTCTTCGCCTGGATGCAGAACCGGCTGCTGCTGCCGGCCTGGTATGGCGCCGGCACCGCGCTGGCCGAGGGCGACCGCGACCTGCAGCGCGAGATGGTGCAGTCCTGGCCGTTCTTCCGGATGCTCTGCCAGGCGCTGGAGATGTCGCTCTACAAGTCCGATCTGGGTGTGGCCGAGCGGTACATGACGCTGCTGGACGACGACGATCCGGCCCGCGAGCTGTGGACGCCGATCGAGGCCGAGCACGAGCGCGTCGTCAGCGCCGTGCTCGACATCTGGCAGACGCCGACGCTGCTCTTCAACGCGCCCGCGCTCCTGGGCCGCCTGCAGCACCGCAACCCGTGGATCGACCCGCTCTCGCACATGCAGGTCGACCTGCTGCGCCGCGCCCGCGCGGGAGACGCCAGCGCCGAGGGCCCGCTGCTGCTGACGATCAACGGGATCGCCGCCGGGATGCGCAACACGGGCTAGGGACCGTCGACGTGCGGGGCCGTGCAACGATGACGGGCATGACGCCCTCCGGGGGCTGCCCGCGATGACGCTGTGGAGTGAGATCGCGGGGCGGTCCCTGCACCTGCCCGCGCCCCAGACGCGCGACGTCGTCGTCGAGCGCGACCTGGAGGCGACGATGGACGACGGCGTCGTCCTGCTGGCCGACCGCTACGTCCCGCGCGGCATCGGCCTCCCGCCGGTCGTGCTCGTGCGCACCCCGTACGGGCGCCACTCGATCTTCGGCTTCATCTACGGGCGGCTGATCGCCGAGCGCGGCTTCCAGGTCGTCGTCCAGTCGGTCCGCGGCACGTTCGGGTCGGGCGGGACGTTCACGCCCTTCGACGAGCGCTCCGACGGGCTGGCGACGCTGGACTGGCTGGAGGGCCAGCCGTGGTGCGAGGGCCCGATCGGCATGATCGGCTCCTCCTACATGGGGCTCGTCCAGTGGGCGATCGCCTCCGATGCCGGCGATCGCCTGGGCGCGCTGGCGGCGTCCGTCACCGCGTCGGAGTTCCACTCGCAGGCCTACGGCGGCGGGGCGCTCTCCCTGGACACGGCGCTCTCGTGGACGTTCATCCTCGCGGCCCAGGAGCGGCGGCCGGCGCCGCTGCGGATGATCTTCGGGCTGACCCGCCGGCTGCCGAAGATCCTCGACGAGCTGCCGCTGGGCGACCTCGACGCGCTCGTCGCCGGTGAGGAGCTGCCCTTCTACCGCGAGTGGTTCACCCAGACCGCGCCCGACGAGCCGTACTGGGTGCAGCGCAACTTCTCGGCGAACGTCGGGGACGTCGAGGCGCCCGTCCAGCTCGTCGGCGGCTGGTACGACATCTTCCTGCCGTGGCTGCTGGCCGACCACGCCGCGCTGCGCGCCGCCGGCCGCGAGCCGCAGCTGATCGTCGGGCCGTGGGCGCACATGTCGACGGGCATGCTCGCCACCTCCACCCGCGAGGGGATCGCCTGGCTGCGGTCGCACCTCCTCGGCGACGACCGCCTGCTGCACCGCGCGCCCGTCCGGGTGTGGGTGGGCGGCGAGGAGGCGTGGCATGACCTGGAGGCGTGGCCGCCGGCCGACGCGAGGCAGCTGACGCTGCACCTCCAGCCCGGCGGCGGCCTCTCCGCGGATGCGCCGCCGGTCGACGCCCAGCCCGCGCGCTACCGCTACGACCCGGCGGACCCGACGCCCGCCGTCGGCGGACCGGTCCTGCTGGCCCGGGCTCCGGTGACCGACAACCGCCCGCTGGAGTCGCGCTCCGACGTCCTCGTCTTCACCGGTGGGCCGCTGGAGGAGGACGTCGTGGCGATGGGGCCGGTGCGCGCCCTCATCGCGCTGCGCTCCTCGCTGGAGCACACCGACGTGTTCGTCCGCGTCTGCGACGTGCTGCCCTCGGGACCGTCCCTGAACGTCTGCGACGCGCTCGTGCGCCTGACTCCGCAGCAGCCGCCGTCCGGCCAGGACGGGGTGCGCGACGTGGCGGTCGAGCTGTGGCCGACCGCCTACCGCTTCCGCCGCGGCCATCGGATCCGCGTCCAGGTCTCCAGCGGCGCGCACCCGCGCTACGCGCGCAACCCGGGCACGGGGGAGGACCCGGCGACGGCGACGGCGCTCGTCCCCGCCGACCAGGAGGTGCTGCTGGATGCGGCGCATCCGTCGTCGGTGGTGCTGAGCGTGGTCGCCGGGGTCGCCGACGGTGCCGGCGCGGCCGCGCACGCCGTCACGACGGACCTCGTCGTCGCCCCGTCGACCGCCGTCCTGGCCCCGCTGGAGCCCGAGCTGCAGGAGGACAAGCGCTTCGAGCACCGCCTGTTCGTCCGCGAGATCGCCATCATCCTGGCCATCGTGGCCGTCGTGCTCGTCTGGGCAACCCTGCGTTGATCCCCGCATCGTCGTTCGTGGCGCTCTGCCTGTGCGGCGCCGCGCTCACGCTGTCGTCGTGCGCCAGCGGGTCGTCGTCCTCCGCGCCGTCCGCCGGGTCGGGCTCCGCTGCGATGACGAAGGCGAAGGCCGCGCTGGTCACGTCGTGTCAGGCCGGATCCTCGAGCGCGCTGGACGGACGCCTGTGTGCGTGCATCGCCGACGAGGCGTCCACGCACGACGCGTACGACACGCCGGCCGAGCTCGACGCGCTGCGCGAGGACCAGAACACCGACAACGTGCCCGCCGTGCTGGGGCAGGTGGCCATCGTCTGCGGCGACCGCCTGAGCACGGACGGGTAAGGTCGGCGACCATGGCTTCCGAGACCTTCCTGCTCGTCGACGGGGAGAACATCGACGCGACGCTGGGCGGCAGCCTGCTCGGCCGTCGCCCCGCGCCCGAGGAACGTCCCCGCTGGGACCGGGTCCGCGACCACGCCCGCGACACGTGGGAGCAGCCCGTCCGCGGCCTGTTCTTCATCAACGGCTCCAGCGGGCTGCCGATGTCGTTCGTGCAGGCGCTGACCGCGCTGCAGTACCGCCCGGTGCTGCTGAGCGGGCCGACCGACGTGAAGGTCGTCGACGTCGCGATCCAGCGCACGCTCGACGCGCTGGCGGAGCGCGAGTCCGGCGACGTGCTGCTCGCCAGCCACGACGGCGACTTCGCGCCCCAGATGGGGACGCTGCTGCGCACCCCCGATCGCCGCGTGGGCCTCATCGGCTTCCGCGAGCTGATGAGCAACGCGCTGACCGACATGGCCGGCGAGGGGTTGGAGCTCTTCGACCTCGAGGACGACGTCGGGGCGTTCACCGTCTCGCTGCCGCGCGTGCGGGTGATCCCGATCGATCGCTTCGATCCCTGGACCCTGCTGGACTGAGATCCCCTGGGCATCCGCAGCGGACGAATCGGCCGTCTTGATCTGCGCTGCATGTTGACCTGCGACGCTCTGCACATGTCCGACGACAGCAATCGCCACAGCCTCGAGGAGACCCTGCGGATGATCGCGCAGGAAGTGACCCGCTCGGTCGATCGCATCTCCGAGCTGGACGTCGACGAGATCGCCCGGTCCGCCGGCCTCGATCCCGATCGCGCAAGGAGCTGGATCGACGACGCCGGTCAGTGGCTGCGAGCCCAGGCCGAGAACGTCGACTTCGACGTGACCTTCGGCGGCAGCGCGGCCGATCCGTCGTCCGAGCCGTTCTCCGGCGGCGAGCCCACGGGCGCCTCCGCGGGCACGGAGTCCTCGTCCGACGACGCGCTGCGCTTCGCGGGCCCGCACCCGCTCGACGTCCCGACCGCCGAGCAGGGACGCGCACTGGCCGCGCTGGAGTCCGGCCGCTGGATCCTCGAGCCCGGCACGAGCGCCCTCTCGGCCCACGGTGACGGCCCCGCTCCGCGCGACGCGCTCGGTGTCGTCCGCGAGCTTCGCGTGCGCGACTGGATCGACGTCGACGGCGACGTGACCCTGACCGGCCACCGAGCCCTCGCGCGCTGGCTGGACGTCGGCGACCACAGCTGAACGGGCGGGCGCGCTAGGCGGGACCGGGCTGCGGATCGCTCAGGGCGCGGGGCAGCTGGGCGCGTGACCCGATCTCCAGCTTGCGGTAGGCACGCGCCAGGGTGCCCTCGACCGTCTTGACCGAGACGAACAGCGTGCTGGCGATCTGGGGGTTGGAGTCGCCCCGCGCTGCCAGCTCCGCCACGCGCCGCTCGCTGACGGTCAGCGCCGCGACGCCGGTCAGCGCGGCGCGGCGCGGCTTCGCCCCCGCCAGGCGCAGCTCCTCGCGCGCACGCCCCACCAGCACCGTCGCTCCGCAGCGGTCGGCGAGGTCCAGCCCGGCGGCCAGCGTCTCCCGGGCGGCGAGCCGGTCGCCGCGGTCGCGGATCGCCGCGCCGAGGTCGAGCAGCGCGCGGGCGAGCTGCAGGCGCAGCGGTGACCGCTCCAGCGAGGCGACCGCTTCGCGCAGCAGGGCGACCCGCTCGTCGCCCTCGGCGGCCAGACCGCACGCCCGCAGGGCGACGCCGATCGTGCCCGGCAGCTCGGTCCTGCGCGCGCGCTCCAGCTCCCCCGCGCCCAGCGCGCGCGCCCGGTCCAG
>JAOPZL010000145.1 GCA_025964175.1 Solirubrobacterales bacterium | reverse complement strand
CCCGTGCCGGTTCCGGCGCCCGGCACGGCCCCCGTGCCCGCGCCGGTTCCCGTGCCCGCTCCGGTGGTGCCCCCGCCGGCCGAGCCGTCGGTCTGGGGCACCGTCGTCGCCGGCGAGCTCTGATTGCCCGGCGTCGTCGGAGTCGTGGGCGGCGTGACCCCGGAGGTCGGCGGCGTGGTCGTCGTGGGGGTGGTCGGGACCGTGGACTGCAGCTCCGGCGGGATGTCCTTGCCCTGCGCGGTGAGCTTGGCGATCTGCGCGTCGCGCTTGGCCTGCGCGCGCCGCGTGTTGATGTCCTCGATCGCGGTCATCACGTCGTGCCAGATGTCGGCGGGGTACGTGCCGCCCATCACCGGCTGGCCGTTGTAGTTCGTCTTCATCGGCGTCAGGCGGTCGGGGTAGCCGACCCACACCGCGGTCGTGTAGCGCTTGGTGAAGCCGACGAACCAGGCGTCGCCGTAGTTCTCGGTGGTGCCGGTCTTGCCCGCGGCCCACTCGCCGAGCTTGGCGTGCGTGCCGGTGCCCGTCGTGACGACCGTCTCCATGATGCCCTGCATCGTGTCGGCGACCTGGGGGTCCAGGACCTTGCGCGTGCGGACCTTGTTCTCGTCGAGGAGCTTGCCGTTGCGCGTGACGCGCTCGATGCCGACGGGCCCGAAGAGGGACGCGCCGAGCGTGCCGCTGACGCGCTTGCCGCCCGTGGCGATCGTCTCGTAGGCGTGGGCCATGTCCAGCGGCGTGACGCCGTGCCTGAGCCCGCCCAGGGTGATCGCGTAGTTGCGTGAGACCGACGTGCGGATGCCCATGCGGCGGGCGATCCGGGCGATCTTCGCGGTGCCGACCTGGATGCCGACGGCGGCGAAGACCGCGTTGTCGGAGTAGGTCATCGCGCTGCGCAGCGAGCGCGAGCCGGCGTAGCTGCCCTCGTCGTTGTTGACGACGAAGTGCTCCTGGCCCCTCGTCCCCGGCACGGTGAACGTGCGCTTGGCCGACGGCCACACCGAGTCGGGCGAGATGCCCGCCTTGAGCGCCTCGGCGAGCACGAACGGCTTGAAGGAGGAGCCAGGCTGGCGCTGGCCCTGCGTGGCGAGGTTGAAGGCGGAGTCGTTGTAGTTGCGACCGCCGACCATGGCCCGGACCTGGCCGGTCTTGTTGTCGAGCACGACGACGGACGCGGTCGGCCCGTTGGGGTCGCTGAACCGGGAGCTGACCGCCTGCTCGGCCGCCTTCTGCATGTCGAGGTCGAGCGTGGTGCGGATCGTCAGGCCGCCCTGGAAGGCGCGCGTCGCGCCGTAGCGGTCGACGACCTGCTGGCGCACCCAGGTCGTGAAGTAGGGGGTGCCGAGGGTCGGGCCCTTCTGGCTCGGCGGCTGGATGTCCGCCTCGCTGGGGATCGCCTCGTGGATGAACTGGGCGTACTCCGACGACGTGATCTTGCCCTGCTGGCTCATCTTGAGCAGCACCGTGTTGCGGCGCTGCGTCGCGGCCTGCGGGTGGTTGATCGGATCGAAGCCGGTCGGGTTCTGCACGACGCCGGCCAGGAAGGCCGACTCCCACGGGTGCAGCTCCTTCACGCACGGGCGCTCGGGCGTGTCGCCACAGCCCGGGTGGGCGGTGGCGAAGTACGTGCGCGCGGCCGCCTCGATCCCGTAGGCGCCGGTGCCGAAGTAGATCGAGTTGAGGTACTCGGTGAGGATCTTCTGCTTGGACCACTTGCGCGTGAGGTGGTACGCCAGCGCGGCCTCACGCGCCTTCTCCAGCACGGTGCGCTTGTTCTCGCGCTCGAGCGCGAACTTGACGAACTGCTGGGTGATGGTCGAGCCGCCCTGGCGGCCGCCGCCCTTGACGAGGTCGTTCACCGCCGCGCGCCCGATGCCGCGCAGGTCGACGCCGGAGTTCGTGTAGAAGCGCTGATCCTCGATCGCGATGATCGCGTTGAGCATCGACGGGTTGATCTGGTTGAACGTGACGAGGACGCGGCCCTCGTTGGAGGTCAGGATCCCCAGCCGGCGCCCGTGGTCATCGGTGATCACCGAGTTCCGCGAGTGCTTGTACTCCTGGCGGTTCTCGAGGTCCGGCAGGTCGGAGGCGACCGCCATCATCATCCCGAACGCGGTCGAGATGAGGGCCAGCGCGGCGAGCGGCACGAGGATGAAGAGCAGTCGGAGCTTCTTCACCCTGGGCTTGCGCGGCTTCGGGAAGGGGATCGGATCGCTCATGCGTTCTGATGTGCCAACGGCCCTTGCGGGCCGTGGAGTCGACGTTCGCTGTGCTGCCGGCGCAGGCTTGCCGAACGTGAAATCAGACTACCATCGGCCCCGATGTCCCCCGACCTGTTGCGCAATGTCGTCGACGCCCTGCCCTCCGGCGAGCTCGAACGCAAGCTCGCGACCGGCCGGCCGCTGCGCGTCAAGCTCGGCGTCGATCCGACGTCGCCCGACCTCCACCTCGGCCACACGGTCGTGCTCGGGAAGCTGCGGGAGTTCCAGGACGCCGGGCACAAGGTGGTGCTGATCATCGGCGACTACACGGCGCGCATCGGGGACCCCAGCGGGCGCTCCAAGGAGCGGCCGGCGGCGTCGGGCGAGGAGGTCGACGCCAACGCGAAGACCTACCAGGCCCAGGCCTTCCGGATCCTGCGCGACGACCCCGACTCACTCGAGGTCCGCTTCAACTCCGAGTGGCTGGACATGCCGATGGAGTCGCTGTTTCGCCTCGCGCGCACGACCACGGCCGCGCAGGTGCTGGAGCGGGACGACTTCGCCAAGCGCTTCAAGGCCAACGAGCCGATCTCGTTGCTGGAGCTGCTCTATCCGCTGATGCAGGGCTACGACTCGGTGGCGGTGAAGGCCGACGTCGAGCTCGGGGGCACCGACCAGAAGTTCAACCTGCTGCTCGGCCGCGACGTCCAGCGCGCGTACGGGCTCCCGGAGCAGGCGGTGCTGACGCTGCCGCTGCTGGTGGGGACCGACGGCGTCAAGAAGATGTCGAAGTCCCTGGGCAACTACGTGGGCGTGACCGATCCGCCCGACGAGCAGTACGGCAAGACGCTCTCGCTGCCCGACGAGGCGATGGGCGAGTGGTACCGCCTGCTGCTCGGCCGGCCCCCGGACACGGGCGCCTCACCGCGCGACGCCAAGCGCACGCTCGCCCGCGAGATCGTCGCCCGCTTCCACGGCCCCGAGGCGGCGACCGCCGCCGAGGCGCACTTCGATCGCGTCTTCGTCCAGCGCCAGGCGCCGGAGGAGATGGAGGAGCGGACGGTGGACGGCGTCGACAACGAGCTCGTCCACCTTCCCGCCGTCCTCTCCGACGCGTTCGGCCTCTCGCGCTCGGAGGCGCGACGGCTCATCCAGCAGGGCGGGGTCCGGCTGGACGACGAGGTGGTCGCGCAACCCGATGTCGCGGCCGCCGCCCTGGACGGCCGCGTCCTGCGCGCCGGCAAGCGGCGCTTCGTCCGACTGCGGCTGCGAGCCGCGGTCTGATGGCGGCGCACGGCGGGCTGCTGCGCATCTCGACCAGGGGCGACGGGGAGACCGTCGACCTGACCGAGGGGGTGCAGTCCGTCGTGCGGGCGTCCGAGGTGCGGACCGGAGTCGCGGTCGTGTTCGCGGTGGGCTCGACCGTCGCCGTCACGACGATGGAGCATGAGCCGGGGGGAATCGAGGACCTGCGCGCCGCGCTGGAGCGCCTCCTCCCCGCCGACGAGCGGCTGCGCCACAACGTGGTCAACGCCGACACCAACGGCCACGCGCATCTGCGTGCGGCGTTCATCGGGCCTTCCGAGTCGATTCCCATCGTGGATGGGCGGCTGGGACTGGGCACCTGGCAGCAGGTCGTTCTGCTGGACTTCGACGATCGGCCGCGTCAGCGAACGGTGTCGGTAACAATTCTTTCCTAGGTGGAATCGGGGTTTCCGGCCCGTCTGTCCCGGAAATTGG
>JAOPZL010000129.1 GCA_025964175.1 Solirubrobacterales bacterium | reverse complement strand
ACTGGTCGGCAACGATCATGCGGCGCGCGTCCACGGCGTGAGGACGCGCTGCCCGAGCACGAGCAGCAGGTCGGCGAACAGCGCCAGTGCGATCACGAGCCCGCCGGCGGCGAGGATCTCCGTCTTGAAGATGTCCTGGTTGAGCGCGATGAAGATCGGATGCCCGAGCCCCCGTGGGATGACGAACGCCGCAACGGTCGCAATCGACACCGTCGACACGGTCGCGATGCGAAGGCCGGCGACGATCGTCGGCAACGCCAGAGGGACCTCGACGCGAAGGAAGATCTGTGTTCGCGTGAGGCCTGTTCCCCGCGCGGCCTCGAGCGTCTCCGCGGGCACCGCGCGCAGACCCGCGATCATGTTGCGGTAGAGGATGAGCAGCGTGTACGAGACGAGCGCGATCTCGACGGTGGTCACTGTCAACCCCGTGACAGGCACGAGAAGCTGGAAGAGCGCCAGGCTCGGGATCGTGTAGAGGAAGTCGGCGAACAGGCCGATCGGCGGGTCGAGAGCCCGGATGCGAAGACCGAGCAGCGTGAGCGCCGCCGCGAGCACGAAGCCGATTCCCACCGCGATCAGCGAGAGCTCGACGTGCTGCACGAGCGCGGGCTGGAGCGTGTCGCCCCAGTGCGCATGGAGCCAGCCGGTGCAGAGCCAGCCGTTGTCGCGCTCGCACGCGCTGCCGGAGCCGAAGTCCGGGATGACCGTGTCGCCGAGGAGGAGCGGGCTCATCCCAGGAGGTGGTCCTTCGTCACGGATCCGACCACGGTGCCGTCGTCGCCGACGACTGCGAGCACGTCCGCGTGCTCTGCGATCAGCAGCGAGAGCGCGTCGCGGAGGCTCGTGCCGGCGGAGGCACGCGGGCCCTCACGCGGCGGGCCGAGCTCGAGCTCGCCGAGCGTGCGCAGCGCGAGCGCCTTGAGCGCGCGGTCGGCGCCGACGAACTCCGCGACGAAGTCGTCGGCCGGCTGACGGAGGATCGTCTCGGGCGTGTCGTACTGCGCGAGCTTGCCGCCCTGCCGGAAGATCGCGATGCGGTCGCCGAGCTTGATCGCCTCGTCGATGTCGTGCGTCACGAAGAGCACCGTCTTCCGCAGCTCCTGCTGCAGGCGAAGGAACTCGTCCTGGAGGCGCGCCCGCACGATCGGGTCGATCGCACCGAAGGGCTCGTCCATCAGCATGAGCGGCGGGTTCGCCGCGAGTGCCCGCGCGAGCCCTACGCGCTGGCGCTGGCCGCCCGAGAGCTGCGCCGGGTAGCGCTTGCCGAGCGCCGGATCGAGGCCGACGAGCTCGATCAGCTCGTTCACGCGGGCGCTCGTCCGCGCGTGATCCCAGCCCAGCAGCTTCGGCACCGCCGCGATGTTCTCGGCGATGGTCTGGTGAGGGAAGAGCCCGACCTGCTGGATGACGTAGCCGATGTCGCGGCGCAGCTTGGACGGATCCTGATCGCAGACCGACCGGCCACCGATGAGGATGTCGCCGTCCGTTACGTCGACCATGCGGTTGACCATGCGCATCGCCGTCGTCTTGCCGCAGCCCGACGGCCCGACGAGCACGAGGATCTCGCCCGCAGGAACGGTGAACGAGAGGTCCTCGATGACTGGGTCGTCCGCGCCGGGATAGCGCTTGGTGACGCTGCGAAACTCGAGTGTGGCCGGTTCGGTCAAAGTGCACAATCCCGACTGGGTTTGCGGGATGTTACGGGCAGGCCCGGCCGCAGCGTCTCACATGCCCGCTACCCGGCGTGCCAACACATGCGCGTCGGCCTCCAGCCGATCGTCCAGTTGCGACAGGGATCCGAGCCGGGCGGCCGTCCGGATCAACCAGTCGGCGAACCAGATGTTCTTGGGCAGCAGCGGGCCGTGCAGGTACGTGCCGATCACGTTGTCGCGGCGGACGCCCTCGAAGCCGGAGGACCCCGTGTTCCCGTGGCCGTGCAGGACGCGGCCCAGAGGCTGCGCGGTCGAGCCCAGGAGGGTGCGGCCCGCGTGGTTCTCGAAGCCGGCGAGGACCTGCACGCCGTCGCCGAGGTCGACCTCGATCGCGACGTTGCCGATCAGCCGCGGCCCCTCCTCGCGGACGGTGCGCAGGTCGACGAGCCCGAGCCCGGGGATCTCGCGGTCTCCCAGCTCGTAGGCGTGGCCGAGCAGCTGGTAGCCGCCGCAGACCCCGAACACGACCTTGCCCGCGTCGGCGGCCGCGGCCAACGCGTCGCGCTTGGTCTCGAGCATGTCCTGCGCGCACAGCTCCTGATCGCGATCCTGGCCGCCGCCGATGTAGAAGAGGTCGTGCGCCTCTGGGTCGATCTCCTCGCCCAGCGACGCCCCCTGCAGGCGGAAGTCGATCCCGCGCCATGCGCAGCGCCGCTCCAGCACGAGGAGGTTGCCGCGGTCGGCGTAGATGTTCATCAGGTCGGGGTACAGCGCGCACACCCTCAGCTGCGGCACAGCAGCACCACCTCCGAGCCCACGTATTCGTCGGTCGCCGGGACGGCGAGCGCCTCCAGCGCGGAGAAGCCGAGCGTCGCGGCCTCGGCGGCGACCATCGCCGCGTCGGTCCGGTCCAGGCGGATCTCGTCGCCCTCGGCGTGGCGGGTGCCGTCGGGCGCGACCGTCTCACGGATGCGCTCGATGACGACGCCGCCGGGCTCGACGCGTATGCCGATGGGGTGCGACGCGTAGATGGTGCCCTCGACCTCGCGGATGTCGGGGAGCGCCGGAGCGGCCTCGAGCGGGTTATCCAGCTGGCCCTCGAGCGCGTCGGCCAGCGCCGCGGCCAGCAGCGCGCCGGGCGCCAGGTGACGGGCGGCGCTGCGCAGGAAGGCGGCGCGACCGTCGGGGCCGCCGAGCAGCTGCAGCGTCTGCATCGGAACGATGATCATCCCGAGCGCACGGCCGAGATCGAAGTCGCGGGCGTCGGCGCAGACCGTGTCGATGCGCAGCGACGCCGCCGTCGCCCGCGCGTCGAGCTCGCGCAGGAGGTCGGCGTCGGCGTCCAGCGCGATGACCTCGTGGCCGCGGCGGGCGAGGTCGAGCGAGACGCGCCCGGTCCCGGCGCCGACGTCGAGCACCGGGCCGCGCGCGCCCTCGGCGAGCGCGCGCCACAGCGACAGGTCGGCGTCGTAGGAGCCGCACTCGACGTCGTGCCAGATCACGGAGGCGGGAACGGTCATGCCCACGAGCTCCGAGCCACCCCGCGGCGCGACAGCAGGTCACGCAGCGCGAGCATGGCGGTGTAGGTGGGGAGGGCGTACAACGGCCCGGTCGCGCCGGCCAACGCCGCGTCCAGCCCGGCCTCCAGCTCGGGGACGACCACGATCCGCTCGGCGGGGACGCCGGCGTACTTCATCCGCACCGCGAGCTCCGCGGCGCGCGTCCCCGAGCACGTCACGCGGGCGAGCCGCTCCGCGAGCAGCTCGAAGTCGGCGTCCCAGACCCACGAGACGTCGCGGCCGTCGGCGATGTTGTCGTTGAGCACGGCGAACAGGTCGATCTCGCCCTCCTCGAGCAGGAGCGTCCGCAGGACCTCGTTGGCGCCGGCCGGGTTCTTGATGAGCAGCAGCGTCATCGGCCGCTGCCCCATGTGCACCGTCTCGGCGCGCCCGAACGCGGGGGCGACGGTCGCCAGCCCCGCGGCGATCTGCTCCAGCGAGGCGCCGAGCGCGGTGGCCAGCGCCGCGGCGGCCAGCGCGTTGTAGACGTTGTAGAGGCCGGGCAGCGGCACGGTGACCCGGCGCGTGCCGGCCGGGGTGGTCAGCGTGAAGGCCGCATCGCGCACGCCGTTCAGCTGCACGGCATCGGCGAAGACGGCGGGCTGCGGGCGGGTCGCGTCGCCGGTCGGGCAGTGGTAGTGGCCGAGATGGCCGAGCAGGACCGCGTCGTAGACGTACGGCTGCCCGCAGCGGCGGCAGTGGGTGGAGTCGGCGGCGTGCTGGAGGCCGGGCAGCGCCAGCGAGGTGTCCTGGACGCCGAAGTACAGGACGTCGTCGCGGGCGCGGCCGAGGTCGGCCACGAGCGGGTCGTCGGCGTTGAGGACGAGGCGCGTCTGCGCGGTCGACGGGCTGTCGACGACGTCCTGCCAGCGGTCGGCGATCGTCTCCAGCTCGCCGTAGCGGTCCAGCTGGTCGCGGAACAGGTTGGCCAGCAGCAGGGCGCGCGGGCGCAGCTGGTCGACCACGCCGCCCAGCCAGAACTCGTCGACCTCGAACAGCCCGAGATCGCCGCGGCCGCGCGCGTCCAGCAGCGCGGTCGCGACCCCGCCGGCCATGTTCGCCCCGGCGCGGTTGTAGATCAGCCGCGTGCCCGTGGGCTCGAGGATCGAGGAGACCATCGCCGCGGTCGTCGTCTTGCCGTTCGTCGCCGAGATCGCCGCGGCGCCCTGCGGCAGCCGCGCGGAGAGGCGGCCGATCGCGTCCGGCGCCATCCGCAGCAGCAGCTTCCCGGGCAGCGAGGTGCCGCCGCGTCCGGCGCGGCGCGAGAGCGCACCGACGGTGCGCGCGAGGGCGGGCCGGGCCCTCATGGCGCGGGCACCAGGACGCGCAGCGCCCGCGGGAGGACCGAGATCGTCTGGCGCTGGCGCGGGCCGACCTCGGCGAGCGGATCGCCGTCGGCGTAGATCGTGAACGGACGGTCCGCGCCGATCGTGACCGTGCGCGCGCGCTGCTCCTCGACCTCGGGCAGATCGACGTGAGTGCCCTTGAAGACGCGCGGCAGGACGTGCGTGAGGAAGCGGCGCTTGGGCATCTCGCGGACGATCACGAGGTCGAGCAGTCCGTCGTCGAGCTCGGCGTGCGGTGCGGCGTACATCCCGCCGCCGTAGGCCTTGTTGTTGGCCAGGCCGACGCTGTAGGCGCTCACCGAGCGCACCGGGGCGCCGTCGACCTCCAGCTCGAAGCACGCGGGCCGCCACGCGGCGAGGGCGCGCAGGGCGCCGTAGGCGTAGACGCCCTGGCCCAGCCACGCCGGTGCCTCGTTGGCGATCCGGTTGGCGTCGGAGTCGAAGCCCAGGGAGGCGATGCCGATGAACGGCTGCTCGCCGACGTAGCCGATGTCCAGCGCCCGGGCGTGGTCGCCGGACGCGATCGCGCAGGCGCCGTCGAGGTCGTGCAGCGGGACGCCCAGGACGCGCGCCAGGTCGTTGCCGCGACCGCCCGGGAGGACGCCGAGCAGGGCGTCGGGGAGGTCGTGCACGGCGCCCGCCACCGCGCCGATGAGCCCGTCGCCGGACAGGGTGACGAGCGTCTCGCCCGCCTGCACGCCCGCGCGAGCCAGCTCGCGCCCGTGCTCCAGCGACGTGGTGCGGTGGATGTCGTACTCGCGGCCGAGGCGGACGAAGGCGGCCTCGACCTGCGGCAGGGCGGTGAGCGCGCGTCCGCCACCGGAATGCGGGTTCACGATGAGGCGCAGACGGGGGGACATGCGGCACGGGGAAGCTAGCGCGCCCGCCACCCCAGACCAGTCCCTAGCTAGCTCATGATCTAGCCTCCCAATCATGGAGCCAGGTCACGACGCGGCGGAGGCCGGCCGCATCCACCCGTCGCGCACGCTGTTCGTCCTCGTGCTCGGAGCGATCTCGTACGCGCTGGCGCAGACGATGATCATCCCGGCGCTGCCGCAGATCCAGTCCGACACCGGCGTCTCGGAGTCGACGGTCACGTGGCTGCTGACCGCGTTCCTGCTCGTCTCCAGCGTCTCCACGCCGCTGCTCGGCCGCCTCGGCGACATATTCGGCAAGGAGCGGCTGCTGCTCGTCGCGCTGATCCTGTTCGCGGCCGGCTCGGCGATCTGCGCCGTCGGGACGCACTCGATCGGCCTGCTGATCCTCGGGCGCGCGGTGCAGGGCGCGGGCGGCGCCGTCTTCCCGCTCGCCTTCGGCATCATCCGCGACGAGTTCCCGCCCGAGCGCGTGGCCGAGTCGATCGGGACGATCAGCTCGACCTTCGGCATCGGCGGCGGCGCCGGCCTCGTGCTCGCCGGCGTCTTCGTCGACCACGTCTCGGTGGCCGCGCTCTTCTGGCTCTCCTTCCTGATCACCGTGATCGCCGCGTACGCGACGTGGCGCTGGGTCCCGGAGTCGCCGGTGCGGGTGCAGGCGAAGATCGACTGGGGTGGGGCGACGCTCATGTCGCTCTCGCTGGGCACGGTGCTGCTCGGCGTCTCCGAGGGCCCGCAGTGGGGCTGGACGTCGTTCGGCGTGATCGGGCTGATCGCGCTCGGCCTGGCCATCGGCGTCGCGTTCGTCCTCTACGAGACGCGCGTCCCGCAGCCGCTGGTCGACATGGCGCTGATGGCCCGCCGCGCGGTCTGGAGCCCGAACCTGGCCGGCTTCGCGATCGGCTTCGCGATGTTCGGCTCGTTCATCCTCATCCCGCAGCTGGCCGAGGCGCCGAAGTCGACGGGCTACGGCTTCGCGCTCAGCGCGACGAGTGCCGGCCTCGTGATGCTGCCCAGCTCGTTCGTGATGCTCTTCGCCGGTCCGATGTCCGGCTGGCTGTCCAACCGCTTCGGCTCGCGCCTGCCGCTCGCGCTGGGCTCCGCGTTCGCCGTCGCGTCCTTCGCCGTGCTCGCGTTGGCCCATGACCACATCTGGACGATCATCGTCGGCGCGATGCTCCTCGGGATCGGGATCGCCCTGGCCTTCGCGGCGATGGCGACGCTCGTGGTGGTCGCCGTCGACCAGACCCAGACGGGGATCGCCACCGGGATCAACACGATCATGCGCAACGTCGGAGGCGCGGTGGGCGGGCAGATCGCCGCCTCGTTGCTGGCGTCGAACCTGCTCGCCAGCGGGGCGCCGGCCGAGACCGGCTACACGCAGGCGTTCGCGATGAGCGGGGTGGCGGCGCTCGTCGCGCTCGCCGCGTGCGCGCTGATC
>JAOPZL010000101.1 GCA_025964175.1 Solirubrobacterales bacterium | reverse complement strand
CAGCGGCACCCTACCTGCGGCTGCCGCTTCGCCCACCAAAGCGTGGCTTCTGCGCCCACTCGCGCTGCTTGCAGTCTGCCCACTTGCGCTTCCGAAGTTAGGGTGGCGCCATGACTCCCGCGGCCTGCCGATGTTCCGCCTCGTTATCGCGTCGGCAGCCGTAATCGGCGCTGGTTCTCTGGCGTTTGCTTCCGTCGCAACTGCCCAGCAGCCAGTTCCGACACCTCCACCCGTCACGCCGCCTACTCCTGTCGCCCCGCCGAAGCCCACCCGCCTCCACCTCACCGGCCCGCCCCTCCGCGCGACGGGAGTCTCCTTCCCGGTCAACGCCACGGCGGCCACCCCGAAGACCCGGATCTCGATCGAGCAGCTCGGCCGCGACGGCGAGTGGCATCGCGTCGCCCATGCCCGCGCGGGCACCCGCGGGGGAGCCACCCTCACCATCAAGGGCGACCCCGACACGTCCCGCTTCCGCCTTCGCGCCACCAGCGCCGACCACCTTCCCTCGAAGGCGATCACCGTCCGCACGCGGGACGTCACCCTCGACGCGTTCGGTGACGCCAACGTCGGGGACGGCGTCGCGGACGTCATGGATCGGCTCGGGACGCGCTGGCCGTGGAGCGGTGTGGCTGGGACCCTGAAGTCCGCCGACATCGCGTTCGGCAACCTCGAGTGCTCGATCTCGACGCGCGGCACGGCGCTCGTCAAGGAGTTCACCTTCCGCGGGAGCCCGACGCGGCTGGGGGAGATCGTCCGCTACGCCGGGCTCGACGTCCTGAACCTCGCCAACAACCACATCGGCGACTTCGGCGTGGACGCGTTGCGCGACACGATCGCCAACGTGCGCGGGACCGGTGCGCTCGCGGTCGGTGCCGGCTACGACTCCGCCGATGCCGCCAGGCCGCGCATCGTCACGCGGCTCGGGCTGCGGGTCGCCTTCGTCGGCTTCTCCGACATCAACCCGGCCGGCTTCGGCGCCGGCCCGAGCACGCCCGGCACGCAGTTCGCCACACCGGAGGCGATCGCGGCGAGCGTCCAGGCCGCCAAGCGCGACGCCGACGTCGTCGTCGCGACCTTCCACTGGGGCATCGAGCGCGACCTGCACGAGAACGCCCGTCAGCGCGTGTTCGCCTCCCAGGCGCTGGCCGCCGGGGCGGACGCCGTCATCGGGGCCCACCCGCACGTCCTGCAGCCGATCCGCTCGGCCGGACCACACCGGGTCGTCGCCTACAGCCTGGGCAACTTCGTCTGGTCGGCCGGCTCACCGGCCAGCGCGAGCACCGGCATCCTGCACCTCGGGCTCTCGACGCGGGGCGTCGAGAGCCAGCACCTGCAGCGGGCGACGATCGTGGGGAGTCGCCCGCAGCTGCGCTGAAGCGCCGGCCGGCGGCGCCGACCAGCGCGTCAGCCGGTCAGCGCGTCAGCGCGTTGGGGGCGAGCAGCTCGATGGTGCGCCCCAGCAGCCCCTCGACCGGCGCCACCACGGGCGTGTGGATGCCCGCCGCGCGGTACTCGTCCAGGCGCTCGTGGCACTCGGCGGGCGTGCCGGCCGCGGCGATGTCGTCGACCACCGCATCGGGAATCAGGCGCGCGGCGGTCTCGATCCCGTCGGCGAAGAACGTCGTCGACACGCGCTCGATGAACTCCGGGTCCAGCCCCGTCTCGCGCGCGATGTTCGGCATCACGCTGAGGTAGACCGAGATGAACCGGCGGGCGGCGTCCTTGCCCTCGCGCGAGTCCTCGTGCGGGCAGGTCAGGATGCCCATCGCGATCTCGATGTCGTCCAGGGAGCGGCCCGCCTCGCGGGCGCCCGCGCCGACGAGCTCGAGCTTGCGGCGGACGTAGTCGGTCGACAGGCAGACGTTCATGAGGATCCCGTTGGCCTTCGAGCCGGCGTAGTGCATCGCCTTGGGCCCGGTCGCGGCCAGCCACAGCGGGACGTCCTCGGTGCGCAGCCCGTCGTCGCCGACCGACAGCACGTCCTCGATGCGGGCAGCGTCGAGGTGCACGGCGTGGCCGTCGAAGGTGACCTCCTCGCCGCGCATGAGGCGCGGGATCACGTCGCAGTACTCCCGCAGGCGCGTCAGCGGCTTGTCGAACGGCACGCCCTGCGGGGCGAGCACGCCAGGCGAGCCGGTGCCCAGGCCCATGAGGATGCGCCCGGGGGCCAGCTCCTGCAGGCTCAGGAAGGTGATCGCCAGCACCACGGGGTTGCGGGTGTAGACGTTGACGATGCCGGTGCCGATGCGCATCCGCTCGGTCGCCTGGGCGATCGCCGCGGCGGGCACGAACGCGTCGCGCGTCAGGCGCGTCTCAGCGATCCAGGCCGACTCGAAGCCGACGGCCTCGGCGCGCTGCGCGAGTGCGACCATCTCGGGCACGGCGGGCACGCCGGTGAACAGCAGGCCCATCTTGTCGGTGCGCTGCTCGGTTGCGGACACGGTGGGTTCCTCCCTCTGGATCGTGGCGGGATGGTTGCGGATCGGCGAAGCGTTGTCTAGGGTCCCAGACAGAAGTTGTCTGGTTTAAGGGACAACCTGCATCGCGGCGAAGGGGAACGACGTGCTGTTCGTGGGCATTGACATCGGTGGCACGTTCACCGATCTGGCGCTGTACGACTCGGAGACCGAAAGTGTCCGGGTCCACAAGGTGCGCTCGACGCCGGACGACCCCGGTCGAGCGCTGGTCAACGGAATCGTGGAGCTGTGTGAGCTCGCCGGCGTTGCGCCGGGCGACCTCGACGGCGTCCTGCATGGGACCACCGTCGCCACCAACGCGGTGCTGGAGCACCGCGGGGCGCCGACCGGGCTGATCACCAACGAGGGCATGCGCGACGTCGTGCACATCGGACGCCACCAGCGTCCGCAGCCCTACTCGGTGATGCAGGACATCCCGTGGCAGGCGCGCCCGTTCGTGCACCGCGCGAACCGCATCGGCGTGCCCGAGCGGCTCGCGCCGCCCACCGGCGAGGTCGTCACCGCGCTGGACGAGGACGCCGTGCGCGCCGCCGGGCGGACGCTGAAGGCCGCCGGCGTCACCGCCGTCGCCGTCTGCTTCCTGTTCTCCTACCTCAACCCCGAGCACGAGCGCCGCGCCGCCGAGATCCTCGCCGAGGAGATGCCCGGCAGCTTCATCTCCACCAGCGCCGACATCTCGCCGCAGTTCCGCGAGTTCGAGCGCTTCACGACCGCGTGCATGAACGCCTTCGTCGGGCCCGGGACCGGGCAGTACCTCGAGCGCCTGACGTCGGCGCTGGAGCGCCACGAGATCCAGGCCGACCTGCTCGTCATGCGCTCCAACGGCGGCGTCGCCAGCGTCCCCGAGGCCGCCGCGCGGCCGGTGACGCTGATGCTGTCGGGCCCCGCCGCGGGCGTGCTCGGCGCCCAGTGGGCCGGCGGGCTCGTCGACCGCGAGCGCCTGATCACCTTCGACATGGGCGGCACCAGCGCCGATATCGGCCTCGTCACCGAGGACGGCGTCAACGAGGCGTCCGCGCGTGACACCCAGATCGCCGGGTATCCGATCCTCGTGCCGATGTTCGACATCGAGACGATCGGCGCCGGCGGCGGCTCCATCGCGCGCGTCGACGAGGCCGGCGCCTTCCAGGTCGGTCCCCGCAGCGCCGGCGCCGACCCGGGCCCCGCGTGCTACGGCAACGGCGGCGACCAGCCGACGATCACCGACGCCCACCTCGTCCTCGGCCGGCTCGATCCCGAGCGCTTCCTGGGCGGCGACATGCAGCTGGACCGGGCGGCGTCGGAGGCGGTCATCGACCGTCTCGCCGAGCAGCTCGGGCTGAGCCGCCTGGAGACCGCCGAGGGCATCCTGACGCTGGCCAACGCCAACATGGCCCAGACGATCCGCTCGATCACCATCGAGCGCGGTCGCGATCCGCGCGACTTCGCGCTGGTGGCCTTCGGCGGCGCCGGACCGCTGCACGCCGCCGAGCTGGCGGCGATGCTCGACGTGCCCGAGGTGCTCGTCCCGCCGCACCCGGGGATCACCTCGGCGACCGGCCTGCTGACGTCCGACCTGCGCTACGACCAGATGCGCACGGTCTTCATGCGCGAGGGCGCGATCGACCGCACCACGCTCAACCGCCGCTTCGAGGAGCTGGCCGCCGAGCTGGTGCAGCGCCTGGAGCGCGACGGAGCGGCCCGCGACGGGATCCGCGTCGAGCGCTTCCTGGACTGCCGCTACCTGGGCCAGGGCTACGAGCTGCGCGTCCCGGTCGGAGCCGAGGGCTTCACCGACGACACCCTCGATGGCTTCCACCGCGCGCACGAGGCCGAGTACGGCCGCGCGTCGGGTGACCCGATCGAGGTCGTCAACCTGCGCGTCACCGCCACGGGTCAGCGTCCGCGCCTGGAGCGGCTGAACGTCGGCTCGGGCACGCTGCAGGAGGCGACGATCGGCCAGGCGCCCACGGTGTGGCGCGTCGACGGTGAGCTCGTGGAGCTGCCGACCACCCACCTGCTGCGCGAGCAGCTGCCGGTCGACGAGCCGGTCCCCGGTCCGGCGATCGTCTTCCAGCGCGACACGACGATCGTGGTGCCGCCGGGCTGGTCGGCGGTCGCCTCCGCGGCCGGACCGCTGATGCTGCACGCCGATTCCAGCGACGAGGACGGAGGAGCAGGTCGATGACGACGATGAGCACGAAGGCCGGCGCGGGAGCCGCGGTCGATCCGATCACCGCCGCGGTCATCGGCGGCGGACTCAACTCGATCGCGATGGAGATGGGCTACCGCCTCGCGCGCATGTCCTACTCGTCGATCATCCGCGAGTCGGAGGACTTCGGCTGCGCGCTGTGCGACGAGGACGGCCAGCAGATGTGCGAGTCGACCCAGTCGACGCCGCTGCAGTCGGGGCCGATCGCCGGCTACCTGCGCGGCATCGCCCGCCGCTTCGCCGAGGTCGGCGACGAATGGCGCCCCGGTGACGTGGTCATCCACAACCACCCCTACTACGGCGCCTCCCACCAGCCGGACGTGGCGATCATCGTGCCCGTCCACCACCGCGGCGCCCTGGCCGGCTTCTCGGTCACCGTCGCCCACCACCTCGACCTCGGCGCGCTGACGCCGGGCAGCTGCGGCATCGTCCACGCGACCGACACCTTCGCCGAGGGCATCCTGCTCAACGCGGTCAAGGTCGAGAACGAGGGCGTGCGCAACGAGAGCGCGTGGCGGATCATCTCCGACAACACGCGCATCCCGCACCTGGTGGTCGGCGACCTCAACGCGCAGGTGGCCGCCGCCAAGCTCGGCGCCGAGCGCTTCGGCGCGATGCTCGAGCAGTTCGGCGGCGAGACCGTGCGCGCCGCGTCGCAGTACCTGATGGACCACTCCGAGCGGATGCTGCGCCGCCAGATCGAGGCGCTGCCCGACGGGCGCTACGAGGCGGAGGGCTTCTTCGACGGGTTCCTCGACCACGACGACCCCGCGTACAAGAACCTGCGCGTGAACATCGCGGTGACGATCTCCGGCTCGGACCTGCACGTCGACCTCGAGGGCACCTCGCCGCAGGTGGACCTCCCGATCAACATGCCGTTCGTCGGCACCGTCGACATCGCGATCTACGTGATGCTGCGCTCGCTGCTGCTCGACACCGCCCGCCACGACGCGGTGGCCAGCAACTCGGGCCTGGTGCGCCCGATCACGATCTCGGCTCCCGAGGGGTGCCTGGCCAACCCGCGCTTCCCGGCGCCGACGATCGCCCGCTTCTGCCCGGGCAACATCATCGCCGACACGCTGATGCGCGCCCTGGCGCCGGTCATGCCCGAGGCGGTCGCCGCGGGCGTCGGCAACCTCAAGGTCGTCGCCTACTCCGGTGAGCAGGACGGCGGCCCGTGGGTCTACATGGACATCGTCGAGGGCAGCTACGGCGGACGCCAAGGCAAGGACGGGCTCGACGCGGTCGACACCCTCTACGCCAACACGCGCAACAACCCCATCGAGGACATCGAGTCGCACTACCCGCTGCGCGTCCGGCGCTACGAGCTGGTCAACGGCGGCGCCGGTGCCGGCCGCTGGCGCGGCGGCCTGGGCTCCGTGCGCGACTTCGAGTTCCTGGAGGACGGCGGCTTCTCGCTGGAGGGCGACGGCAACTCCGTTCCGCCCCCCGGGCTGTTCGGCGGCGGTGCGGGGACCCCGGGGCAGGTGCTGATGAACCCGGACACCCCGCAGGAGAGCTCGCTGCCCTCGAAGATCCCGTTCCGCCGCGTGCACAAGGGCGACGTCCTGCGCCTCGTCGGCCCCTGCGGCGGTGGCTACGGCGATCCGCAGGAGCGCGACGCCTCGGCGATCGAGCGCGACACGGCGGACGGCATCGCCGCGGTGGGTTCGTGACGATCGATGGCGCCGAGGTGGCCGAGCGCTCGCTGACCGAGGACGTCACCACCGCCGCGACCATCGGCGCGGCGCCCAACGGCGGCCTCGCCCGCTTCGCCTGGACGCCCGAGCTGGCCGAGGTGACCGAGTGGGTCGCCCAGGAGCTCGAGCGCCTCGGGCTGGACACCGAGATCGACGCGGCCGGCAACCTCCTGGGGCGCTGGCCGGCGCCCCAGGGCAAGGCGGTCATGGCCGCCTCGCACCTGGACACGGTGCCCAGCGGCGGACCCCTGGACGGTGCACTCGGCGTCCTGGGCGCCGTGGAGGCGGTACGCATCCTGCGTCGCGAGGGCTTCGAGCCGGCGCGGCCGATCTGGATCGGCGCGTTCATGGACGAGGAGGGCGCCCGCTTCGGCACGGCGCTGTTCGGCAGCCGGGCGTTCGTCGGCGAGGACCTCACCGAAGCGCTCGAGGTGCGCGATCGCCAGGGCGTCAGCGTCCGCGAGGCGATGATCGCCCAGGGGCACGACCCCGAGCGGCTCGGCGAGGCCGCGCAGGTCGACGCGCTGTCGGCCTACCTGGAGCTGCACATCGAGCAGGGCCCCGTGCTGCACACCAAGCAGCTGCGCCTGGGCATCGTCACCTCGATCACCGGCATCCTCGGCTACCGGGTGACGCTCGGCGGCGAGGCCAACCACGCCGGCACGACGCCGATCGACCTGCGTCGCGACGCCCTCGTCGGCGCCGCCCGGGTGATCGTCGCGCTCCGCGAGGAGGCTCGCACCGATCCGCAGCTGCGCGCCACCGTCGGCGACATCCGCGTGGTGCCCGGCGCGACCAACGTGATCCCCGGCCGCTGCGAGTTCGTCGTCGACCTGCGGCCGGCAGTCGCGGACACGTTCGAGCGCGCGCCAGGCTGGCTGGAGGCGACGATCGAGCGGATCGCCGCCGAGGAGGGACTGGAGGCGACGATCCGCCGCGACTACGCCGCGCCGCCGGTGCCGATGGACCCCCACGTCACCGACCAGATCCGTGCGGCCGCGCGCGAGGAGCAGGTCGACGCGCTGGAGCTGTTCAGCGGGGCCGGCCACGACGCGATGCTGGTCGCGCGCCAGGTCCCGTCCGGAATGATCTTCGTGCCCAGCCGCGGCGGGATCAGCCACTCACCGGAGGAGTGGACCGACCCGGCCGACTGCGAGCTGGGGGCGCGGGTGCTGGCGGGAGCGCTTCGGCGTCTGGCGTCCTAGCCGGGCCGCGCGCGGTGACCTCGTCGTCGTAGGACGTCACGTGGAAGCGGACGCGGTCGCCCAGCCACGCCAGCTGGGAGTACTCGATCGGCCGCCCGTTGGGCAGATAGTTGGTCGAGGAGACGACGAGCAGCGGCGTGTCGCCGCTGGTGCCCAGCAGCTCGGCCTCCTCGCGCGTGGAGCGCACGACCTCGAGCTCGTTCTCGCTGCGGTTGGGCACCAGCCCGTAGTCCTCGGCCAGCACGACCGACAGCGAGCCGGCGAGCCCGGGCGAGTTCTCCAGGCCCGGGACCAGCGCCGCGTTGAACCAGGAGCGGTAGATGGCGGTCG
>JAOPZL010000022.1 GCA_025964175.1 Solirubrobacterales bacterium | reverse complement strand
GGGCGTCCTCGCGCACCGAGTCGACGGGGATCTTGTTCGCGCCGTCGATACAGACCTGGCGAGCCTTCGAGGCGCTGCGCGAGGGCGCGCTCGTCCCCGTGCCGGTGGCGGCTCCGCCGCCGGAGTCGCCACCGCAGCCGGCCCCGACGACCGCCAGGACCATCGCAACGCAGAGCGCCCGCAACGCCATGGCTTGAGGCTACGCCATCGCGCCCCGCCGATGGGGACACTCGCGTCGCGGCGATTTCCGATCGTCCCGGCGAGATCTCATGCGCGGTGACCGCGCGGCGCGTGAGCGGTCGCGGGCACGCCGTTCGAGTGGCTGCTGAAGTCGCTTCAGGCACTGCTCGCGAGCTTGCCGTCGCGGCTGCCGCGGAGCACAATGATCTCGGGAGCGAGTCGGCGAAAGAGGGGCTCCATGCTCGATGTGGTTCTCATCGTCCTGTTGATCGGCCTTGTCGCGTTGCTGCTGCTCGGCGTCGTCACCGGCTCCTGGTCGGGAACCTGGGCCGGCTCCGGACAGTCACCGGAGGGTCGTCGGATTCCCGGAGGGCCGACCCATCCTTCCCCACGCACGGTTCGCGGCACCTACGGCGCGGATCTGTCCCCCGCCCGGCGCCCGCCGTCACGTCTGAGCCAGCGCTCCAAGCCCCGGGCCGACGAGCGAGCAGGTCCGACAGCGCCGCCCGACGCACCCGACGCGACACGACCGACCAAGTCCATCGCGCCAGCGAGAACGCGGCCTGGGTGGACCGCTCGCTCTGCGACCTAGATGCGCCCGCGGCGGAGGGTGCCCGAACGGCCGCGCGAGACGGCGCCGATGATCTCCTCAGGCGCGATCGATGGAGCCGCTGGAGCCGTGGGAGCGTTCCGGCAACCCGGTCGCGCAAGAAAGAATTCGCGCGGGGCCGATATCTCATACACTATGTAGCATGTCGTCTCAACCCAAGCGACGCCAGAACCCGGCCGCACCGCTCCCGTCCTCTCCATCCGGCGGCCAGCCGGAGTGGTCGCGCCTCCAGGCGTCGTTCGGACGCGGGGCGACGTACACCGAGATCGTCCAACAGGCCCTCTCCGATCTCATCGTCTCCCTGGAGCTGCCGCCGGGGTACCGCCTCATCGAGGCGGCGCTCGCCGAGAGCTTCGAGATGAGCAAGACGCCGGTCCGCGAGGCGATCTTCGGCCTCGTCAGCGACAACCTCGCCGTCGTGGAGCCGCATCGCGGCGCGTCGGTGTCGTGGATGAGCTTCGCCGAGTTCGAGGAGATCATCTTCGTCCTCAACGCGCTGCAGGGGCCGGCGCTCCCGCTCGTCGTCGAGAGCATCTCCGACGAGTCGCTCCTGGAGACCGAGAACGGCATCGAGGAGATGGTGGCCGCCCGCGCGGCCGCCGACGACAAGCGGTACGCCCGCGCGTTCTACGAGCACCACGCCGTCCTCTTCGGTGCCGCCGGATACCCGAAACTGCTCCGTACGGTCAACTCGATCAACCGCACGCACCTGCGCTACCACCGGATCTTCGTCACCGCGAACGCCGACGAGTGGGACATGGAGCTGGACCTCATCGTGCGCCGCTTCGAGCGGATCCGCGAACGCGACGCCGAAGGCGCGGCACAGCTCACCCAGGAGTTCCGTGCCGGCCATGTCGAACGCTCGCGCGCCCGGCTCGAGCGCGACGAGGGCGACATCGCCCGCTACTTCGTCAGCTGATGTCGACCGGCGGCCCCAGGATCGCGCCGACGTCGGCCACCGCCGTGCGCGCGAGCGCCGCGGCCTGCTGCCAGCGCCAGAACCCGTGGATCGCGGTCTCGTAGCGCAGCCGCACGACGGGTACTCCGGCGCGCTCCAGTGAACGTCCGTACGCCTCCCCCTCGTCGCGCAGGACGTCGTATCCGGCCGTGAGGATCAACGCGGGCGCGAGGCCTTCCAGGTCCTGCGCGTAGAGCGGGGACGCGTCGGGGTCCATCCCGTCGACCCCGTCCAGGTACAGGTCCCAGTAGCGCCGCATCGCGGCCTTCGTCAGCCCGAAGCCCTGGGCGAACAGCGTGTTGGACTCCGACGCCTGCAGGGCGTCGCAGGTGGGGTAGATCAGCAGCTGCCAGCGGAGATCGACCTCGGGGTCGTCCCGCAGACGGCGCGCGACCACCGCGGCCAGGCCTCCGCCGGCGCTGTCGCCGCCGACGGCGACGGCCCGCGTCGCGGCCCCGAGCTCCTGGGCGTGCTCCGACAGCCAGCGCGTGACCGCGAGGCAGTCGTCCAGGGCGGCCGGGAACCGGTGCTCAGGCGCGAGCCGGTAGTCCACGCTGGCGACGAGCGCGCCGGAGGCGTTGGCCAGCGCCCGGCAGACGGCGTCGAAGGAGTCGATCGAGCCGATCGCCCAGCCGCCGCCGTGGAAGTAGGCCAGGCTCAGGTGCGGGGCCGGCCCGCGCGGGAGGTAGATCCGCACCGGGACGTCGCCCGTCGGCGTGGCCACGAGCACGTCGCGTACGCCTGCCACCGGCTCGCCCGGGCCGCACAGCTCGGCGTTCTCGAGCTCGTGACCGGCGCGCAGCACGCTGATCGGCAGCTCATGCGCCTCCTCCCTCCCACGGAGGAGGCGCATGAGGATCGCCCGGATCTCGGGATCGATCTCGCCGGGCACTACGCCGAGATGTTCTTCTGGAACGCCACGCCGAGAGTGTCGCCGCCTTCGACGTCGGCGAGCACGTTGGCGATCAGCCCCTGGAGCCCCTCGACCTCCTCCAGGACCCCGTCCTTGAGGTCGGCGGGCACGACGACGATGCCGGCAGCGTCGGCCACGACGTGGTCACCGGGGTTGACCGTCACGCCGCCGATCTCGACCGGGACGTTCCAGTCGACGATCTCCCAGCGGCAGACGTCCGACTGCGGCGTGATCGTCCCCGACCAGATCGGGAAGCCCGCCTGCGCGGCGTAGTCCAGATCGCGGCAGCCGCCCTCGAGAACGGCGCCGGCGCACTTCTGGTTCTTCAGCTGTGCGATCGACAGCGCTCCGAGATGGGCCGCAGGGACGGAGTCGCCCCCGGCCGGGGCGGCCCAGACCAGGACGCTGCCGGCCGGGATGGCGTCGAGCAGCTCGAAGATCCGCGGCAGCGTGGCCGACGGATCGACCCCGATGCTCGGCTTCGCCTGGACGGTGAACGCGGGTCCGGCGATCTGCGCGTCGGGCTGCGCGCTGCGCAGCTGACCCGGCAGAGCCTGGTTGAGGCGGCCGCGTCCGTCGAGTGAGTCGGTCAGCGCCCAGGTGGGGGTGTTTCCTGACATGTGCGTCTCCTTGGATCGTGTTTGGGTCAAGTGGCAGCCACCGGCGCAAGGCGGCGGCAGTGGTCGGCGACGTCCGGCACGCTCGTCGCTGCGAAGCCGCGCTGCGAGCAGAAGTCGATGAGGTCGTCGACCGTGGAGCCCGAGCCGTCGGCGCGCAGGATCTGGCAGATCACCGCAGCCGGTACGAGGCCGGCGAGCCGCACGAGCTCCAGCGCCGCCTCGGGCCGGCGCGCGCGCTCGAGCACGCCGTTGGGGCGGGTCCGCAGCGGGAATACGTGACCGGGATGGACGAGGTCCTCGGGCCGCGCATCCTCGTCGATGGCGGCCTGGATCGTGCGCGCCCGGTCCGCGGCGGAGATGCCGGTCGAGACGCCGTCACGGGCTTCGATGGAGACCGTGAACGACGCGCCGTGGCGGGTCTCGCCGGTCGGCCCCATCGGCCCCAGCTCGAGCTCCCGGCAGCGGTCGTCGGTGAGACAGAGGCGGATGAGACCCCGCGCGTGCGTCGCCATGTAGTTGACCGCGTCCGCCGAGACGAACTGCGCCCCGATGACCAGGTCTCCCTGGTCGCCGGGGTCACGCGGGTCCACGACGACGACGAACCGGCCGGTGCGCAGATCCTCCACGCACCGGTCCAGCGTCTCGTCGATCGAGGGGGCCACGGAGCTGGTGCTCACCATTGCGGCGGGTACTTGCTCAGCTCGTCCTTGGTCACGCCGGCGATCGGCAGCTTGACGTAGGGAATGCCGTCGACGTCGGTCGTGTCGAGCTGGTTGCCCTTCAGGACGTCGACGATGGTGCGCACCGCGAGGGCGCCGTCGTCCTTGGGCGGCAGCCAGATCGTCCCGAAGACCTTGCCCTGCTCCACCAGCGACAGACCCTGCTTCGTGCCGCCCAGGCTGACGATCCGCAGCGAGTCCAGGCGGCCGGCCTTCTCCACCGCCTTGAGCTCACCGGTCATCGCGTTGTCGTCGGGCGCGGTCAGCACGTCGAACTTCGGATGGGCCGACAGCAGGTTCTGCGTGACCTGCAGCGCCTTGGCCGGGTCATATCCGTTGTAGGCCTCGTCGATCACCTTGATCTCCGGGTGCTGGGCGAAGACCTTCGCCATCCCCTCGTCGCGGAACTGCGTCGAGGACGATCCCGCCTGGCCCTTCTCGTTGACCACCGTGCACGGCTTCCCGGCACCGACCTTCTGCGCGCACGCCTTGACCACGAGCTCGCCCTGCAGGACGCCCATGTCCGGGTCGGAGTATCCGGTGTGGACGATCGGGTTCTGCGGCTTCTTGCCCGAGTAGGCCGTCTTCAGCGCCCGGTTGCTGGTGATCACGGGCACGTCCTTGCCCTCGGCGCGCTTGACCGCCCCGATGGTCGCGCTGATGTCGTTGGGCACGACCACGATCCCCTGCACGCCCTGCACCAGGAACGTCTCGATCTGCGGACCCTGCGCGGAAGGATCGTTGCGCCCGTCCGCCCACAGGATCTTCACGCCGAGCTTCTTGGCCTCCGCCTCGGCACCCTCCTTGTAGGAGAGGAAGTACGGGAAGGTGAAGCTCGGGACCGTGATCCCGATCTTGTACGACGACTTCGCCGCCGACGCCGAACCTCCCGACGACGACTCACTCGCTCCGCCACAACCAGCGGCCAGCAACCCGAGACCCAGCACCGCCACAGCGGTGCTCATCACATGACGCATCTCTCTCCTCCTCCAGGGATGGGACGACCGTGCCTCGCAGCGCGTGGCTGCGAGACCGGACATGTGCTCTGCCCGCGCGACCGCGTCAGACGGACGGGGTCATGCGGGGTCCTTCGCCAGCGCCTGCTCGCGCACGTGGGGCACCAGATCGGCCCAGTCGCGATCGGCGACGAGCAGGTGGTAGACGCTGTAGGTGCAGGTCTGGGTCGCGGCCAGCGACGGCGGCCCGGGGAACCCGATGACCTGCCAGCCCACCTGCTCGTGGTTGCCGCCGTACACCGGATCGCCGTAGAACCCCTGGCGCGTGTGCAGGCACAGCGCCGGGAAGAAGTCGAGCCCGAGATCGCTCTGCAGGCTGGCGCCGTACGCGTGCCCACCGGCCAGCGCACTGGTGATCGGCACCGGGCGGTCGGCTCCGGAGAGCCGCTCCAGCACGGCGTCCTGCTGCTCGTCGGACAGGGCGGCGAACGGCTGGCCGTGGTGGTCCCCGGCCAGCTCGTCCAGCGTCCGGACGCCGTCGCGGTACACCTGGCGCATCCGATCGAGGTGCCCGGCCCAGGCGTCGGCCATGATCCCGTCGAGCCGCAGGAACCCGGCCCCGTCGGCCGAGGCGTAGACGTGGTCGACGCTGGACAGGTACCGGTCGATGAAGCGGACGACCTTCGCCTCCCGCGCACCCGGGTCGTGATCGGTCGGGATGATCCTCGCCGTCGCCGCCTCGATCGTCTCCCACTCGTGGCGGTCGAAGAAGGTCGGCTCGTCGGAGTCGAGGTCCAGGCGCGCCTCGGGCACGACCTCCCAGTGCGACCTACAGGCCATGGTTGCTCCCTCCGGTTGCGGCCAGCGTCTGATCGCCGCCGCGCGCGTGCACGTCGGCGATGTGCTCGCTGCAGCGCCAGGCGTTGGCCATGATCGTCAGCGTCGGGTTGACGCCCGTCGACGTCGGGAACACCGACCCGTCCAGGACGTAGAGGTTGTCCACGTCGTGGGCGGCGCACCATGCGTCGACCACGCTCTGGCTCGGGTCGGTGCCCATGCGCGCGGTCCCGTGCTGGTGGCAGGTGTTGCCCGTGCAGCGCTCGAGGTTGACCGGCAGCGTCGCCGTCGCTCCTGCTTCGCGCAGGATCTCGGCGTTCTTCTCCACCTGCCAGCGCGACATGGCCAGGTCGTTGGCGTGGGGCTTGTGCGTGATCCGGGCCACCGGCAGGCCCCAGGCGTCGCGGACGGTGGGGTCCAGGTCGACGCGGTTGTCGTGCTGGGGCAGGTCCTGCAGACAGAGGCCGAGCACCATCGCGTGGTTGAAGTAGTCGCGATCGGCGTCCTTGAGCGCGCTGCCCCAGGCCGGCCGTCCCGGCAGCATCCAGTTGATGGGCTGAGCGGTCTGCGACGCGGCGACGACGCCGCCGCCGATGTGGCCGCGCGACTCGTCGGTCTCGTAGAACTCGAACGTCGCGCCGCTCACGAACGCGCCGCTGTAGCCGTACAGCGGCTCGGTCTCCTTGTCGAAGAGCCCGACGGAGAAGACGAACTCGTGGAAGGTCGCGTTGCGCCCGACCAGGCCGCTGCTGTTGGCCAGGCCCTCGGGGAAGCGGTCGGACTGCGACAGCAGCAGGAGCCGCGCGGTCTCGATGGCGCCCTGGCACAGGATGACGACGCCGGCCTCCTGATGGACCTCGTTGCCGTCGCCGTCGACGTAGATCACGCCGTTGGCCTTGCCGTCGGGGCCGAGCGTCACCTCGCGCACGTAGCAGTCGGGGCGCAGCTCGAAGTTCCCCGTGGCCAGCGCCTCGGGGACGAAGCTCGTCAGCGTCGTCGACTTCATCGTCGTCGGGTCGCCGTACTGGTTCCAGAAGCCGGTGTGGTTGTGGGTGTCGCGGCCCTTGTGCGGCTCCGTGACCAACGCCATCGGCAGCGGAAAGGCGTTGAGGCCCATCCGCGCGCACGCGTCGTAGAAGCGGACCGCGAAGGCGGTCGGCGCGAGCGGCGGCGTCGGGAACCCCTGGCTGCGGGGTGCCTCGAACTTGTTGGCGCCCTCCAGGCCGGAGCAGCCGAACTCCCACTCGACCTTGGTGAAGTAGGGCTCCAGGTCGTCGTAGCCGATCGGCCAGTCGGCGAGGCTGGCGCCCTCGACGTCCCCGTGGAGGGAGCGCATCTGGAAGTCGCACGGCAGCGGACGGGGGAACCAGCCGGCCCAGTGGATCGTTCCGCCGCCGACCAGCTGGGGGCACGGGGAGAACGGGTAGAGCTCGGCCTCTTCGTCCGCGCTGTTGCGGTACGTGCGCGGGTTGAGGTCGTGGTTGGGCGCGATGTACCCGCGGTTGAGGTACTTGAGCTCGTCGCCGGAGAACTGCTCGCGATGGTTCATGAACGGACCCCGCTCAAGGCCGACGACCTTCAGGCCCGCCTCGGAGAGGACCTTCGCCGCGGTCCCTCCCGATGCTCCGACGCCGACAACTACCACATCGACCGGATCCGGCTTGCTGACTTGCATCATGGTCCTCCTCGTGTTCATCCGGCCGCAGCCGTCATGACCAGTTCCTGTGTCGCGTCCTCGCGTCCCAGCTCCGCGGCCACGCGGCCCGCGCGCATGACGAGGATGCGGTCGCTCACGCTGAGCAGCTCGGGCAGCTCGGAGGAGATGACGATCACGGCCACCCCTCGGGCCACGAGCTGGCCGATGATCCGGTGGATCTCGGCCTTGGCCCCGACGTCCACGCCCTTGGTCGGCTCGTCGAGGATCAGCAGCCGCGGCTCGCAGAGCAGCCACCGCGCGATGATCACCTTCTGCTGGTTGCCGCCGCTGAGCGTGTCGATGCCGCGCTCGGGCTCGGCGGGGCGGATGTCCAGCTCCTCGATGCGCCGACGTGTCTCGGTCCGCTCGCCCCGCTGGCTGATCAGGCCGCCGCGGACGAACTTCCGCAGACCGGCGAGGGTCAGGTTCTCGCGGATCGACAGGTCGTGGACGAGGCCCTGCGCCTTGCGGTTCTCGGGCACCAGACCGATGCCCAGCGCGATGGCCTCGGCGGGCGTGCGCGGCGCCACCGGCTCGCCGTCGAGCAGGACCTCGCCGGCGGTGCGCTTGTCGGCGCCGAAGATGGCCCGGGCGATCTCGGTCCGCCCGGATCCCACGAGGCCGGCCAGGCCGACGATCTCGCCGGCGTGGACGGTGAAGCTGACGTCCTCGATGCCCGCGGTGCTGGAGAGCCCCCGGACCTCGAGCACCGGCTCGCCGATCTTCGCCTCCGTCTTGGGGAAGAGCTCGACGATCTCGCGCCCCACCATGAGCCGGATGACCTCCTCGCTCGTGGTCTCGGCGGTCGGAAGGGTGCGGATGTGGCGACCGTCGCGCATCACCGCGACGCGGTCAGTCAGCTCGAAGATCTCGTCCAGGCGGTGGGAGATGAAGACGACGGCGACGCCGTTGTCGCGCACCCGCTTGACGGTGGTGAACAGCGTCTCCATGTCGGAGTCCGACAGCGCCGAGGTCGGCTCGTCCAGGAGCAGCACCGAGGCGTCGATCGAGAGCGCGCGCACGATCTCCACCAGCTGCTGCTGGGCCACGCTGAGGGCGCTGACCGAGGTCGTCAGCGGCAGGTCGAGGCCGAGGCGCTGCTGCAGGGCGCCGGCCTCCTCGTACAGCCGCCGGCGGTCGGACATCTGGTTGAAGACCCGACCCGGCTCGCGGCCCAGAAGGAAGTTTGCCGCCACGTCGAGGTCGGGCACGAGCTTGAGCTCCTGGTGCACGACGCTGATCCCGTGACGCAGCGCGTCCCGCGGGTTGTGCAGCTCGATCGGCTCGCCGTTCAGCAGGATCGTGCCGCTGTCGGGCCGATGCGCCCCCGCGAGCGTCTTGACCAGCGTGGACTTGCCGGCGCCGTTCTCGCCGAGCAGGCCGAGGACCTCGGCCGGGCGGATGCTCAGGCTGACGTCCGACAGCGCCTGCGTCCCGGCGAACGCCTTGCTGATCCCGACGAGCTCGAGAATCGGCGCCTCACCCTCCGTCCGACCGCGCATCGCGCGGTCGGACGGAGCTGCGTTGTCCTTCATCACCATTGCGGCGGGTACTTGCTCAGCTCGTCCTTGGTCACGCCGGCGATCGGCACCTTGACGTACGGAACCCCGTCGACCGTGCTCGTCGTGAGGTTCTGGCCCTTGAGGACGTCGACCATGGTGCGGACGGCCAGGGCGCCGTCGTCCTTCGGCGGGAGCCAGATCGTGCCGAAGACCTTGCCCTGCTCCACCAGCGACAGGCCCTGCTTGGTCCCGCCCAGGCTCACGATCAGCAGCGAGTCCTGGCGATCGGCCTTCTCCACCGCCTTGAGCTGGCCCGTCATGGCGTTGTCGTCAGGCGCGGTCAGCACGTCGAACTTCGGGTGGGCCGACAGCAGGTTCTGCGTGACCTGCAGGGCCTTGGCCGGGTCATAGTCGTTGTAGGCCTCGTCGATCACCTTGATCTCCGGGTGCTGGGCGAAGACCTTGGCCATGCCCTTGTCGCGGAACTGCGTCGAGGACGATCCCGCCTGGCCCTTCTCGTTGACGACCGTGCACGGCTTGCCCGCACCGACCTTCTGCGCGCACGCCTTGACCACGAGCTCGCCCTGCAGCGCCCCGACGTCCGGATCGGAGAACCCGGTGTGGACGATCGGGTTCTGCGGCTTCTTGGCCGCATCCGGGCCCGTCGCCTTCGAGTAGTCCGTGTTCAGCGCCCGGTTGCTGGTGATCACCGGCACGCCCTTGCCCTCGGCGCGCTTGACCGCCCCGATCGTGGCGCTGACGTCGTTGGGCACCACGATGATCCCCTGGGCGCCCTGCACCAGGAACGTCTCGACCTGCGGGCCCTGCGTCGACGGGTTGTTGCGCCCGTCGGCCCACAGGATCTTCACTCCCAGCTTCTTGGCCTCCGCCTCCGCGCCCTCCTTGTAGGACAGGTAGTAGGGGAAGGTGAAGCTCGGGACCGTGATCCCGATCTTGTACGACTCGGCCGACGCCGAACCACTGGACGACGACTCATCCGACGACTTGCTCGCTTCGCCACAACCGGCGGCAAGCAAGCCGAGCCCCAGCACCGCCACAGCGGTGCTCATCACACGACGCATATCTCTCCTCCTCAGCGACTGATAACAAGACGTGCTGCTGGTCGGCGACCTACGCGCCACCGCCCCGTTTCTCATACGCCGCGAGTCCCACCGCCGCGATGATGATGCTGCCCTGCACGACCCCCTGCCAGTACGGCGCGACGCCGAGCAGCACGAGGCCGTTGTCGATGACTCCGAGCATCAGCGCACCGATGACGGTGCCGATGATCGTTCCCGCTCCACCGCCCAGCCGGGTGCCGCCGATGATCACCGCGGCGATCGCCTGCAGCTCGTAGCCCTGGCCGGCGATGGGAGATGCCTCCGAGATCTGCCCGGCCAGGATCAGTCCGGCGAAGCCCGCGAGGGCGGCCGAGATCACATAGGCCAGCGTCTTGGCGCGACCGGTGTTGATCCCGGCCAGCCAGCTGGCCTCCTCGTTGCTGCCCAGCGCGTACAGCGTGCGCCCGTAGCGGCTGTGACGCAGCATCACGTGGGTCCCGACGGCGACGACGACGAAGGAGATGATCCCCCACGACACCGGCCCCACATCCGACGCTCCGAGGAAGCCGAACCACGACGGGAGGTCGTAGACGGAGTGGCCGTCGCTGATGACCAGCGACAGCCCCCGGATGATGGTCATCATCCCCAGCGTCACGACGAACGGGTTCACCCGCGCCTTGCTGATGAGCCCGCCGTTGACGAGCCCGACGACGGCCGCGGCAGCGATGCCGGCCGCGATCGCGACGACTCCGCCGGCCGGCGCGGCGATCGCGATGACCACCGCGCTCAATGCCACCACGGCACCGACCGACAGGTCGAACCCGCCGGCGATCATCACGACCGTCATGCCGCACGCCACGACCCCGATCACCGCCACCTGATCCAGGAGGTTCAGGATGTTCTGGCTGGTGAAGAACGACGGCGTCGAGAGCGACAGGATCACCGTCAGGATCCCCAGCACGATCAACAGCGCATGACGCTGGAGAGTCCGGGGTGAGAGGAAGCTGGGCCTGGTCGGGCCCATGGGGCTACCAAGCCGCTTCGCGGCGTGTCCGTGTTCCATGTCGAGCCTTTCGGGGCCGGTCAGCCGACCATCTGCGGCTGGTCCGTCGCCCCGCTGGGCGACTGGCCCGGCACGAGGTCCTTGACCCGGGGCATGACCTCCTTGGCCATCAGCTCCATCGACTGGCGCCACGCGTCCGGCTCGTCGAGGTAGTCCCACGTGAAGCCCAGCAGCGTTCCCGCTCCGCCGGTGACCTCGTGCTGCTCGACGATCTTCTGGACGACGGTCTCGGGCGAGCCGACGAGCCAGACGTTGTCGATCAGGTAGTCGATCGTGACGTCGTCGTCGTGCATGTCCGGGTCGTTCTTGAGGTGCTTGACGAAGCCCCAGCGCTTGAACGAGGGGAGCACGAACTCGGCGTTGGCGCGGCCGAGCATGCCCTCGCGCGCCAGGCGGCGGGCTTCCTCGTCGGTCTCGGCGACGAAGAACTCCCGGGCGATGCGCCAGTCACGGCGATCCGGGGTCCGGCCGGCGGCGATGGCCGCGTCGCTGTAGGACTTCCAGTGGCTGGTGACCTGATCGGGGTTCAGGTACAGGCTCACCGGCAGCATCCCGTACTCGCCACCGACGGCGAGCGTCGACGATCCCGGGCTCAGGCCGGTGATGCCGATCGGCGGGTACGGCTTCTGGAACGGCTTGAGGAACGGCCCCGCCATCAGCTCGTCGAACGCCGGCATGCTGCAGTTCCAGAACTTGCCCTTGTACTCGAAGGGCCCGTCCGACTCCCAGATGCGGACCATGATGTCCAGCGCCTCGCGGAACATCTCCTTGTTCTGCCCCGCCGCGATGTCGACGCCGAACAGCGCCGCGTCGGACATGTAGGCACCGGCGCCGGCACCGAGCATGTAGCGGCCCTGCGCCAGGTGGTCGAGGAACGCGACGCGATGCGCGAGCTCGGCCGGATGGTGGTACGGCAGCAGATGCGCGCCGGGGGCGAGCTTGATCCGCTTGGTCTCGCGCAGCGCCTGCGCGATCACGATGTCCGGTGCCGGACACGGCTCCCACCCTACGGTGAAGTGCTCGCCGATCCAGGCCTCCGTGAACCCCAGGTCGTCAGCCCAACCAAGCTGCTGCAGGTCCCACTCGATGCCGGCGTAGATCTCGCGCTCGGGCGGATGCCCCGGCATCATGAACAGACCGATGTCCATTGCTTTCTCCTCCTCGTCCCAACGTCCCGTGCTGCGCGGTCCCCCTGCAGCACGCTGATGACATATGTCATCGTAAATATAAGATACGATCTTGTCAAGCGCGAACTTGCGCTGCGCGTTCGCCCGACAGCTTCAGTCGCGCTCGATCAGCAGCGCGATGCCCTGCCCCCCGCCGATGCAGAGCGTGACCAGCCCCAGATGGTGGTCCATGCGCTCCATCTCGGCCAGGAGCTTCACCGTGATCAGCGCGCCAGTCGCGCCGATCGGATGGCCCAGCGCGATCGCCCCACCGTTCGGGTTGACCCGGTCGGGGTCCAGCTCCAGATCCTGCATGACCGCGAGCGCCTGGGCGGCGAAGGCCTCGTTGAGCTCGATCACGTCGACCTCGTCCAGGCGCCGCCCCGCGCGCTCCAGGGCGCGGCGCACGGCCGGGACGGGCCCGATGCCCATCACCTCCGGCGCCACGCCGCAGTTGGCGTAGGCGACGATCCGCCCCAGCACAGGGGCATCGAGCTCGCGCGCCCGCTCCTCGGACATCAGCACGACGGCGGCGCCGGCGTCGTTGAGGCCGGACGCGTTACCCGCGGTGACCGTCCCGCCGGCCTGGAAGGCGGGCGACAGCCGCGCCAGCGCCTCGGCGGTCGCGCCCGCGCGAACGTGCTCGTCCACGGAGAACACCGCGGGCTGGCGGCCGGCCATCACGTCGATGGGAACGATCTGCTCGACGAAGCGCCCGGCCTCGATGGCGGCGGCGGCCCGCCGCTGGGACTGCACCGCGAAGGCGTCCTGTCGCTCGCGGGAGATGTCGTGGGAGGCGGCCAGGTTCTCCGCCGTCACGCCCATGTGCACCTTCGAGAACGGATCGGTCAGGACGCCGACGACGGGATCGAGGCTGACCGCATCGCCCATCCGCGCGCCCCACCGTCCGCTGGGCAGCCAGTACGGACCGCGGCTCATGGACTCGGCACCGCCGGCCACGACCGCGTCCGCGTCACCGGACTGGATCAGCTGCGCCGCCGTGACGATCGCCTGGGCGCCGGTCCCGCAGAGCCGGTTGACGGTCAGCGCCGGCGACTCCTTGGGAATGCCCGCCTTCATGCCGACGACGCGCGCCATGTACATGTCCTCCGGCGCGGTGTGGATGACGTTGCCGAAGACGACCTGCTCCACGTCGGCCGGCGTGATCCGCGAGCGTTCCAGGGCCGCGGTGACGGTGGCGGCGCCGAGGTCGGACGGTGCGACGTCGCGCAGCGACTTCCCGTAGGCGCCGATCGCGGTCCTCGCGGCCCCGGTGATGACGACGTTCTTCATCTGATCTCCTCTTTCTGTGGGTCCGTGCCGGCGATCCGCTCGATGGATCGCTCGATGCCCTCGACGTTCAGCGTCCGGGAGTTGGTCGCGTCCAGCCGGGCGCAGACGTCGGCGGGCAGCGACGACTCGAGCGCGTCGAGGTCCGGGCCGGCGACGGCGAGGATGCCATCCGCGCCTCGGGCCCCCGTGCGGCGGGCCGCGGCGACGATGTCGTGCCAGCGCTGCAGCGTGTCGGCCGCGCGATCGCACACGGCGTCCACGCCATCGGCGCGTCCCTCGTGCGTCGCCTCCCCGAAGTGGGTCAGCCACACGGCGGATGGCCGCGCGGAGCGGATCCGCTGCATGGACGCCAGGGCGGCCCGGAGATCGTGCTCGGGCGGCGCGGTCGCCGGACGCATCGTCTCCGATCCGGGCAGCTGCATGCCGAGCGCGTCCCCGGCGAACAGGATGCCCGTCTCGTCGTCCATGAACGCGTGGTGGTGGCGCGCATGCCCCGGCGTCTCCAGGACGTCCAGGCCACGCCCGCCGCCCAGGTCGATCCGGTCGCCGTCGCGCACCACGTGGATCCGCTCGGCCGCGACCGGATCGATCCCGCCCCACAGCCGCTGGGCCTGCGAGCCGTAGATGCTCTGCACGCTGGCCCACAGCCGGGCCGGGTCGGCCAGGTGGCGGGCGCCGCGCTCGTGCACGGCGACCCGCGCCGACGGAAACCGGGCGGCGAGCGCGCCGGCCGCGCCGGCGTGATCGAGGTGGATGTGGGTGACGACGATCCAGTCCAGCTCGTCGGTCACGCTCTCCAGCTCCTTCAGGAGCGTGGCCAGGCTCGACCGGGGGCCGGTCTCCACGAGCGCCGTCCGCTCCCCGCGGACGAGGAACGCCGCGGTGCTCCCGCGGATGCCGTGCATCTGCGTGTCGAGGATCAGGGGTGCGGTCACGAGCGCCTCACCGGGCGGCCTGTTCGGTGCGCAGCGCGCCCTTGTTGACCTTGCCGATCGCCGTCTTGGGCAGCGCGGGGCGGAACTCCACGATCGACGGGACCTTGAACGGCGCCAGGTGCTCGCCGCAGAACGCGCGCAGCTCGTCGGTCTCCAGCGTCGACCCGTCCCGCCGCACCACGAGCGCCTTGACGGCTTCGGAGCGGATCGGATCGGGGACGCCGATGACCGCGCACTCGGCGACGTCCGGATGGGTGAGCAGGACCCGCTCCACCTCGCTCGCCGCGACGTTCTCGCCCGACGGCTTGATCATGTCCTTCACCCGGTCCACGAAGTGCAGGTAGCCGTGCTCGTCGCGGTAGCCGAGGTCGCCGCTGTGCAGCCAGCCGTCGCGCAGCGCGGCGGCGGTCGCCTCGGCGTCGCGGTGATAGCCGAGCATCACGCCGGGCGAGCGGATGACGAGCTCTCCCGTCTCTCCATCGGCGAGCTCCTCGCCGTCCTGCGCGACCACGCGCACGTCCCAGCCCAGCATCGGCCGGCCGATCGCCTGATGACCGGGGCGGCGCCCGGCGTAGAGCGGCATCAGCGTCCCCGCCGCGCCGCTCTCGGTCAGGCCCCACGCCATCGTCAGCGGGACCCCGAAGCGCGTCTCGAAGGCCTCGATCTCCTCCCCCGTGAGGGGCAGCCCGAAGGTCATCGCGCGAACGGCGTGCTCCTGTGGGGCCGGGCCTGCCTCGGACGCGAGCAGCAGCCGCACCGGGCCGGCGACGAGATGGGCCATCGTGATCTCGTGCCGCGCGACCCAACCCCAGTAGCTGGAGACCGAGAAGCGGTGGGCGAGGACCATGGTGCCGCGGCTCAGCACCACCGGCAGCATCTGCAGCAGCATGCCGTTGACGTGGAACAGCGGGAGGCAGATCAGGGTCCGGTCCTGCGGGCGCAGGCGCAGGTGCTGGGCGAACGACTCGCCGGTGTAGCGACACCCGCGGTGCGACAGCAGCGCGCCCTTGGGCCTCGACGTGGTGCCCGACGTGTAGAGCAGGACGGCCGGATCCTCGTCGCTCGCGGCGCCGTCGCGCTCGAGGGGCTCGAAGCCGGCGATCAGCTGCGCGATCGTCGCGTCCGCGCTCTCCCCGGCGCCGTCCTCGGTCAGGACGATCGGCGTCGGCCGCCCCGAGAGAGCCTCGCGCGCCGTGGCCAGCCCGGCCTGGTCGGTGATGATGACGGCGGGCTCGCAGTGCTTGCAGACGTAGCGCAGCTCGTCCGCCGAAGCGCTGGCCACGGTCGGGACGGCGATCGCGCCGGCCTCGTGCGCCGCCCAGAACCCGAGCATGAACCCGACCGAGTTGGGCAGGAACAGCAGGCAGCGTTGGCCACGGTCGACGCCGACGGCGCGCAGGCCGGCCGCGAGGCGCCGCACCTGCTCGTGAAACGCGCCGTAGGTGATCGTCTCCTCCCGGCCGTCCGCTGCGCAGAAGGTGAGGAACTCCTGCGTGGGGGCTGCGGCCGCCGCCTCGGCGAGGACGTCTTCCAGTCGATCCATGGCGTCGGTGCCTCAGGCGGCCGCCGGCTCGACGGCCGCCAGCCCGCATGCCGCGCGCACGGCGTTGCGCACACGCTCGGGGTTCGGCAGGTTGGCGCGCTCGAGGCTGGGGGCGAACGGCGAGGGTGCGTACCCCGCGGCCACCCGCTCCACCGGCGCGTCGAGCCAGTCGAAGAGCTCGGTCGAGATGCGCGCCGTCAGCTCCGCCCCCACGCCGAACGTCTCGACCGCGTCGTGCACGATCACGGCGCGATGGGTCCGGCGCACGCTCTCGGCCACGGCCTCGAAGTCCAGCGGGACGATCGAGCGCAGGTCGATCAGGTCGACGGCGATCCCGTCCTCCTGCAGCTGCGGCACGGCGGTCATGCAGTCGTGCAGCGCGCGCGAGTAGGAGATCAGGGTGACGTCGTCCCCGGAGGTGACCGTCCGGGCCTGGCCGAGCGGCACCGCGTATCCGTCGTCGGGGCGCTCACCGGAGCGGAACCGGTACAGGCTGCGATTCTCGATGTAGATGACCGGGCCGGGATCGGCGAAGGCCGAGGTGAGCAGGCCGTAGGCGTCGGTCGGCGTGGCCGGGACGACGACCTTGAGGCCCGGGATGTGCGCGAGCATCGCCTCCAGGTTCTGCGAGTGCTGGGCCGCGGCGCTGCCGCCGGTTCCCATCTGCGTGCGCACGACGAGCGGCACGGAGAGCGCCCCGTTGCTCATGTAGCTGATCTTCGAGGCCTGGTTCAGCAGCGGCTCCAGGCAGGAGCCGATGAAGTCCAGGTACATGAGCTCGACCATCGGACGGGCGCCGGCCATCGCGGCGCCGACGGCGGCGCCGACGAAGCCCATCTCGGCGATCGGCGTGTCGAGCACGCGCTCGCCGCCGAAGGCCGCGTACAGGCCCTTGGTCACCGTGTACGGCCCATCCGGGCGTCCGACGTCGATGCCGATCGTCAGGACGCGATCGTCGGTGGCCATCTGGTGGGTGAGGGCATCGCGGATGCCGTCGAGGTAGCGGTATTCGCGGGTCATGCCGCGTACACGTGGTCGAGGACCGTCGCAGGGTCCGGCTCGTCGGCGAGCCGCGCGGCGATCAGCGCGTCGTCCACGGCCTGGCTGCTGCGCGCCGCGATCTCGTCGAGGACCTCGGCGGCGATGCCCTTGGCCACGAGCTGCTCGCGCCCGACCTCGAGCGGATCACGGCCGTCTCCGGCGCCGCCGCCGTCGGCCCGGTAGCGCTGGGGATCGCCCTCGTAGTGGCCGTGCCAGCGGCGCGCGTAGGCCTCCAGGAGGACGGGGCCACCGGCGCGCGCGATCTCGAACGCGCGGTCGACGGCGTCGATGCTGGCGAGGAGGTCGGTGCCGTCGCACTGCAGCAGCTCGATCCCGCGGTAGCGCTCGGCCAGCGAGCGCACCGAGGAGAACGTGGCCCAGTCCTCGAACGGCGTGAACTCCGTGAAGCTGTTGTTCTCGCACAGCAGGACGACCGGGACCTTCCACAGCGACGCGAGCTGAAGCGACTCGTGGAAGGCGCCCGTCGCGGCCGCACCCTCGCCGAACATCACGACGGTCACCCCGGAGTGCTTGATGTGCCTCGAACCCAGCGCGTGCCCGACGGCCAGCGAGATGTTCGGGCCGACGATGCCGTTGGTCCCCAGGACGTTGTGCTCGGCGCTGAACATGTGCATCGAGCCGCCGCGACCACCGGAGCATCCGGTGGTACGACCGAGCAGCTCGGCCCAGACCGCCTCCAGCGAGACGCCCTTGGCGATGCAGTGGCCGTGGCCACGATGGGTCGACAGCAGCGCGTCGTCCGGGCGGACGGCGACCGAGAGCGCTCCGGCGATCGCCTCCTGGCCGATCGACACGTGGACGGCGCCCGGGATCTCGCTCGAGCGATACCCGGCCGCCGCGCCTTCCTCGAAGGCGCGGATCGTGACCATCATCTCGAACGCGCGCAGCGCCCGGTCCTGGTCGATGTCGTCCTCCGCCGGAGCAGAGGCCGAGGGGCCCGCCTTCGTCATCCTGCAACCTCCTGGTCGTCCGGGGATCCGGGCGTCACGAGCACCTTCACGAGGCCGGTGCTCTGGGTCAGCCCACGGAATGCGTCGTCCAGCTCGTCGAGTCCCACGACGCTGGTGGTGAACGGGTTCACGTCCACGGCGCCGCCGGCGATCAGGTCGATCGCCGCCTGGAACTCGCCGGAGGTGGATCCGATCGAGCAGAGCAGCGCCAGCTCCCGGGGGATCGCCGACGTCAGGTCGATCTCCTGAGGAGACCCGTACAGCGCCTCGAACAGCACGGTGCCGCCCGGGCGGGTGGTGGCGATCGCCGCATCCACCGCGGCCTGGACGCCCGTGCACTCGAAGCTGACGTCCGCGCCTCGCTCACGCAGCCAGGCCGGGACCGTCCCCGCCGCCAGATCCTCGATCGAGTGGACCGAGGCGCCGAGGAGCCGGGCGGCGTCGCGCCGGACCTCCACGCGCTCGAAGGCCACGAGCTCGGTGGCGCCGGCCCGCCGGGCGGCGGCGAGGACCATGAGGCCGATCGGGCCGGCGCCGTAGACGGTGACGTGGTCGCCCAGCCCGACGCCGGCGCGGCGAACGGCATGGACCGCGCAGGCCAGGGGCTCCACCCAGGTGGCCGCGCCGAGGTCCATCCCGTCCGGAAGGGGGATCGCCATGTAGTCCTTGACGAGCACGGCGTCGGCGAACCCGCCGGGCGCTCCGACGCCGATCGTGCGCGTGAAGTGATGCGGGCACAGGCGGAAGTCGCCGACCGCGCAGAACTCGCACTCGTCGCAGACGTAGGAGGGCCGCACGACGACGCAGTCGCCGACCTCGACCGTCCGCACCTGCGAGCCCACCTCGCGGACGACGCCCGTGCACTCATGCCCGAGCACCGCGCCCGCGCGGTCGGCGGCGTGGAGGTAGACGTGGAGATCCGAGCCGCAGATTCCGCAGAACGCGACCGTCACGAGGACCTCGTCCGGGCCCGGACGTGGAACGGGTCGCTCCTCGACGACGATCGAGCCAGCGGCCCGGAGCACGGCGGCACGCATGCCCTCTCCGTCCTCGGCCGGTGCTGGCACCGGTTGCGCATGTGCGCTCATGAAACTCCTCCTCCGAACTTCGACCCTCATCCATGCGCGGCGTCCGCCGGCGATGCCCCTCGGGACCTGCGACGGGGTCCCGTCCCCGGCTCCCCGTCGTATCTTAGGACATCATATAATATGTGCCAGCACAAGGGAGAGGGCCGCTCGCAGCACCGGAGTGGAGACGAAGGAGAGACCGGATGGCTGAAGTGACGATGCCGCGCCTATCGGACTCGATGGAGGACGGAACCATCATCCGGTGGCTGCGATCCGACGGCGAGACCATCCAACGCGGCGACGAGCTCGTCGAGGTGGAGACCGACAAGGCCACGATCGCCTACGAGGCGCCGAGTGGCGGGGTCCTGCGCATCGTCGCGCGGGAGGGCGAGACGGTCGCGGTCGGGGATCCGATCGCCTCCGTCCTGGCCGAGGGCGAGGCCACGCCGGTGCCCGCGGCTGTCGCCAACGGTCACGAGGCTCCGGCGCGGCTGATCGCCTCTCCGATCGCCCGGCGCATCGCGCGCGAGAGGGGCATCGAGCTCGGGCAGGTCGACGGATCCGGGCCGGGCGGGCGCATCGTGAAGGCCGACGTGATGGCCGCGGCCGCAGCGCCGGCCGCCCCCGTCGCGGCGCCCCCGACCGCCACGGAGCCGGTGCCGTCTCCCCAGCCGGCGACCCCGGCCGTCGCGTCGAGCCCCTCCCCCGCACCCAGCGGCTCGGCCAAGGGCGACGTGACCATCGTGGAGCCGACCCGCATGCAGCAGGTCGTCGCCCGGCGGATGGCCGAGGCCAAGACCACCGTGCCCGAGTTCGCCGTCCAGGTCGAGATCGACATGGAGGAGGCCCTGGCGTTGCGCACGCGCCTCAAGGCCCTGACCCCGGCGGGGCAGCGTCCGCCGTCGATCAACGACATGGTCGTCAAGGCCAGCGCGCTGGCGCTGCGCGATCACCCGCACGCCAACGGCGCGTTCGTCGATGGCGCCTTCCACCGCTACTCACGCGTCAACGTCGGCGTGGCCGTCGCCGCGCCCGGGGCCCTCGTCGTGCCGACGGTGCTCGACGCCGACCGCAAGTCGCTGGGCGAGATCGCGCGCGAGACGCTCGCGTTGGCCACGAAGGTCCGCGACGGGACGATCGCCCCGGCCGACATCGAGGGCGGCACCTTCACCGTGTCCAACCTCGGGATGTTCGGCACGACCAGCTTCACGGCGGTGATCAACGCCCCCCAGGCCGCGATCCTCGCCGTGGGGGCCGTCAGCGCCCGGGCCGCCGTGCATGACGGCGTGGTGTGCGCCCGCCAGATGATGACCGCGACGCTGACCTGCGACCACCGCATCCTCTACGGCGCGGACGCCGCGGCGCTGCTTGCCCGCATCCGCGAGCTGCTCGAAAACCCGCTCGCAATGGCGCTCTGACCAGGTGCGCATCGCCCTGTTCATCACGTGTCTCAGCGACACGCTGTTCCCGGACACCGGCAGGGCGACGGTCGACGTCCTGCGACGGCTGGGACACGAGGTGGTCTTCCCGGAGGCCCAGACCTGCTGCGGGCAGATGCACGCCAACTCCGGGTATCAGGTCGAGGCGGTGCCGCTCGCCCGGCGGTTCGTCCGCATCTTCGGCGACCCGTCCTTCGACGCGATCGTGACGCCGTCGGGCTCGTGCGCGGCGATGGTGCACGAGCAGTACCCGCGCCTGGCTGCTCTCGGCGATGACGCGCGGCTGGCCGACGCCATCGCCGAGCTCGCGCCCCGGGTCTTCGAGCTGTCGCAGTTCCTGGTCGACCGCCTGGGCGTCGAGGACGTCGGCGCCGTGTTCCCCCACCGCGTCACCTACCACCCGACCTGCCACTCGCTGCGGCTGCTGAAGGTCGCCGACGCGCCGCTGCGCCTGCTGCGGGCGGTGCGCGACATCGATCTCGTGGAGCTGCCCGCGGCCACGACCTGCTGCGGGTTCGGCGGCACCTTCGCGATCAAGAACGCCGAGACCTCCACCGCGATGCTGACCGACAAGGTGAGTGCCGTCCTGCACACCGGAGCCGAGGTCTGCACCGGCCTGGACAACTCCTGCCTCCTGCACATCGGCGGCGGGCTCTCGCGTCAGCGCAGCGGGGTGCGGGCCGTGCACCTGGCCGAGATCCTGGCGAGCGGCGCATGAGCGGCACGTCGTCCTTCTCCGAGGCGGCCCACGTCGCGCTGAGCAACTCCCAGCAGCGGCGCAACCTGCGCCAGGCCACGACGTCGATCCGCGCCAAGCGCGACGCCGCGGTGGGGGAGGTGGATCAGTGGGAGGCGCTGCGCGAGGAGGGGCGCCGCATCAAGGACCGCACGATGCGCCACCTCGACGTGCACCTCGAGCGCCTCGAGGAGCGCGTCACGGCCGCCGGCGGCCACGTCCACTGGGCCCGCGACGGCGACGAGGCCAACGCGATCGTCACGCGGCTGGTCCGCGACGCCGGCAGCGACGAGGTGATCAAGGTCAAGTCGATGACGACGGCGGAGATCGGCCTCAACGAGGCGCTCGCCCGGGCCGGGATCGTCGCGCACGAGACCGATCTGGCCGAGCTGGTCATCCAGCTCGCCGACGATCGTCCCTCCCACATCCTCGTCCCGGCCATCCATCGCAACCGCGCGGAGATCCGCACGCTGTTCCGCCGGCATCTGGCCGACACCGAGGAGCTGACGGACGATCCGGCGGCGCTCGCCGAGGCGGCCCGCCGCCACCTGCGCCGTCTGTTCCTGTCCGTCGACGTCGGGGTCAGCGGGGCGAACTTCGCGATCGCGCAGACGGGCACGATCTGCGTGGTGGAGTCCGAGGGCAACGGCCGCATGTGCACGACGCTGCCGCAGACGCTGATCACGGTCATGGGCATCGAGAAGGTGCTGCCGACCGTGGCCGACCTCGACGTGATGCTGCGGCTGCTGCCGCGCTCCTCCACCGGCGAGCGGATGAACCCGTACACGTCCCTGTGGACCGGCGTGGCCGACGATCCGCCCGACGGGCCGCGTGCGTTCCATCTCGTGCTCCTGGACGGCGGGCGCACCGAGACGCTGGCCGACGAGATCGGGCGCCAGGCGCTGCACTGCATCCGCTGCTCGGCCTGCCTGAACATCTGTCCCGTCTACGAGCGCACCGGCGGCCACGCCTACGGATCGCCGTACCCCGGCCCGATCGGCGCGATCCTGGCACCGCAGCTCGCGGGCCTGCGCGATCACACGAGCCTGCCGTGGGCGTCCTCGCTGTGCGGCGCCTGCTACGAGGTCTGCCCCGTGAAGATCGACATCCCCCAAGTCCTCGTGCACCTGCGGGGCCGGGTCGTCCGCCAGGCCAAGCAGGACGGCTGGCGCGGTCGCGTGGCCGGGGAGCGGCTGGCGATGGAGACGATGGCCCGCGTCTTCGCCAGCCGCCGGCGCTACGAGGCCGCTCAGCGAACCGCTCGGGTCACCGCGCGGGCGGTCACCCGGGACGGGCTCGTACGCCCGCAGCTGCCGGGACCGCTGGGCGCGTGGCTGTCGTCGCGCGATCTCCCCGCCCCCGCCGCCCAGAGCTTCCGCGAGTGGTGGCGGGCGCAGCCGGACCAGAGCGATCCCGACGGGCACGGAGGTGCCGCGTGAGCGGCGCACGCGAGGTGGTACTCGCGCGCATCCGCGCCGCGCTCTGCGACGTGCCGGCGGACGAGCAGGCCGCCCCGCCGACAGCGTTCGTGCTGGGTGACGACGGTCTGGAGGAGCCGGCCTTCGTGCTCCGCTCCCGGTTCGCCGCGCGGGTCGAGGACTACGGCGCCCGCGTCACGCGCGTGTCGGTCGCGCCGGCAGCGATCCGCGCCGCCGTGGCGCAGGCCTGCGTCCGCCACGGCATCCGCCGCCTGGCCGTGCCGGGCGACGTTCCGGTCGAGTGGCTCCCGCCCGGCATCGAGCTGCTCGCCGACGAGCCCGGCGCCCCGCTGTCCCGCGCCACGCTCGACGAGACCGGCGCGGTCCTCACCGGCTGCGCGGGCGCCATCGCGCAGACGGGCACGATCGTGCTCGACGGCGGCCCCGGACAAGGCCGCCGGGCGTTGACCCTGCTCGCCGACGTCCACGTGTGCGTCGTGCTGGTCGAGCAGATCGTCGGCGACGTGTCCGAGGCACTGGCCGCGGTCGGCGCCGTGCTCGGGCAGACGCGCCGCCCGGTGACGCTCGTCTCCGGTCCGTCCGCGACGTCGGACATCGAGCTGGAGCGGGTCGAGGGCGTGCACGGCCCGAGGCGGATGGAGATCGTGCTCGCCGGTTGACCGCGCGGACCGCGACCGCGGTCCCTCGCGCGCGCGACTGACTGTCACACCCCGGCTGCTACACCCCGGCGCCTGCCAGCCCCAGCAGCTCCTGGGCCTCGTCCACCGTCGCGGGCTCGCGCTCGATCGCGCGGCTCAGCTCCGCGAGGCGGGCGACGAGCTCGGCGTTGGACGTCGCCGGCACGCCGCGACGGAGCATGAGCGTGTCCTCCATCCCGGTGCGGGCGTTGCCGCCCATCGCCAGGCCCATCGCGGTCAGCGGGAGGTTGCCCCGTCCGATGCCGATGACCTGCCAGATCGAGCCCTCGGGCAGCCGCCGCACGAGGTCGACCAGGTTCTCCGCCGTCGCCGCCATGCCGCCCTGCACCCCGAGCACCAGCGAGCAGGTGATCGGCGTCTCGATCAGCCCCTCGGCGATGAGCGCGCGCACCACCTCGACGTGGCCGGCGTCGTACAGCTCGAGCTCGGGCGCGACGTCGAGCTCGCGCATGCGGTGGGCCAGGCGGCGCACGCCCTCCGGCGGGTTGCGGAACTCGCCGCTGCCGAAGGACATCGTGCAGACGTTCAGCGTCGCCATCCGCGGGCGCGCGTCGACCAGGCGCAGGCGCTCCTCGTAGGGAACCTGCAGGCCGACGCCGGTGGACAGCTGGATCAGCGCGGGGCAGGACTCCTCGATCAGGGCGATCGTCCGCCGCGCGATCTGGAGGTCGGCCGTCGGGCGGCCCTCGCCGTCACGCAGATGGACGTGGACGACCGCGGCGCCCGCCTCGTAGGCGCCCCGCGCCGCGTCCGCGATCTCCTGCGGCGACGTCGGCAGGTGCGGGTTGTCGGCCTTGGTGGCGATCGGCCCGGTGAGCGCCGCGGTGAGAACGGCCTGGTTGCTCATGCGCCTGCCCCCTGCCGCTCAGACGAACGCGATGACACGCGACCAGCCCCCACTCGCCCGTTCGACCTTGATCGGGAAGCACGCGACCTTGAAGCCCGTCGCGCGCGGGACCAGGTGCAGGTTCACCAGCTTCTCGATCTGGCAGTACTCGCGCTCGATGCCGGCGAAGTGCGCCTCCCAGATGCCGCTGCCGTCGCCGGTGCGCTTGAAGTCCTCGGCCATGTCCCCGAACTTGCGGTCGAAGCCGTACATGTCGACGCCGATGACCTTGATGCCCTGCCCGGTGAGCCACAGCGTGGACTCGCGGGTCATGCCCGGCTGCTCGAAGTACTCCGGCGTGCCCAGGAAGGCGTCGCGGCCGTTCATGATCATCACGATGTCCAGCGGCTTGAGCTGGTAGTCGATCGCCGCCAACGCGGCTTCGAGGTCGGCGACCGAGATCTTCTCGCCCGGCTGCTTGTGGCGCAGGTCGAGGATCACGCCGTCGCCGAAGAACCACTCGATCGGGCAGTCCTCGATCGTCTTGGCGGGCTTGCCCTCGGACATCGGGCCGTAATGGAACGGGGCGTCGACGTGGGTCCCGCAGTGCGTGATCGCGGTGACCTCCTCGAACGCCGGCCCGAGGCCGCCCGAGGGACCGAGGTCCTCCGGCTGCACGCCGAAGGCGTCCTGCATCCACTGCAGCCCCTCCACGTCGTGGCGGATCGGGCGGATGCTCGGCTTCCACGGCTCGTGGACGGCCTGGTGCTCGATGCCGGTGCTCAGGTCGAGCATGCGGCTGAACGAGAAGGACTGCGGACGGGTCTCGGACTCGGTGGTGGCCATGGGGACGCTCCTGGAACGTGCTGACGAGAGACGGCCGGCCGGCGGTCTAGACCGCCGCGGACTCGTGGGACTTGATGCCGAACTCCGGGCACACCTCGTTGGCGAACAGCTCGAGCGTGCGCAGGCCCTCGTCGCGGGGGATCATGCCCCAGTGGAAGAGCCACACGAGGTAGTCGATCGGCAGGACCTCGAGGAACTGCTCGATCTGGCGCTTGACGTCGTCCACCGTGCCGGCGATGAGCAGGCCGCTGTTGACCAGGCGCTCGGTGAGGTGCTCGCCGGGCTTGGGCACCGGGCCCTCCTCGCCGACCAGCCGCGCGCCCTCCATGAAGCCGAACTGCTCGTACCAGCCACGCCACACCGGCTCCTCGTAGAGCTCGACGTGCCGGCGCAGGTCGGCCTTCCAGGTGTCCTCGGGCGTGCCGTTGGGGTAGATGTGGAAGGTGCGGCAGATGCCGATGCCCTCGCCGAACTTGGGGTTGCGCCCGGCACCCTGCGCCGCCTCCATGTAGATGTCGATCAGCTTCTTGAGGTTCTCGACGGGGCCCGCGAGGATCGTCGGGGTGACGTTCTCCTCACCGCACCACTGCAGCGTGCCGGGGCTCGCCCCGAACGCCTGGAAGAGCTGCGGGTGCGGGGTCGTGTAGGGCTTGGGCACCGCGGAGACGCCCTTGATCGTGCCGTGCTCGTCGACCTCGCCGGGCACCCCGTACTTGCCCGTGATCGTCTTGGCCGGCGGCCAGTTGGGGATGCCCTCCTTGGGGAAGGGGATCTGGTAGGTCGGACCGTCGTACGTCAGCAGGTCCTCGGTCCAGGCCTTCTTCATGATCTTGAAGTTCTCGCTGAACAGCAGGCGGTTGCGCTGGTCGGCCGTGCTCTGGTCCGAGGAGGTCGAGGTGACCCCGAAGCGCTGCCCGAGAATGTTCTGCCAGCGCGCCTGGTAGCCACGCGCCATGCCGACGAACAGCCGGCCCTTGAGCATGTGGTCGGCGACGGCGATCTCCTCGGCGAGGCGGATCGGGTCGTGGGCGGGAAGGACGAGGCCGAGCTGGCCGTGGCGCAGCCGCTTCGTGTAGCTCCCCAGGAAGACGTTCAGCAGCAGCGGGGCCGGTGAGATCTCCATGCCCTCGGAGTGCATGTGGTGCTCGACGTGGGTGATGCCCCAGTAGCCGAGCTCGTCTGCGCGCTGGCAGACCTCGATCAGGCCCTCCAGCATGCTCTGGTACGCGTCGTTGTTGCGACCGATCGGCCTCAGGGCCTCCATCTGGGACTCGGGTCCGAGCGTGGGATAGACCTGAAGGATGACCTCGGGCATGGGTGCTCTCTCCTCGGTTGATTCGCGGCGCGGGACCTTCCCCAACGCGTCTTGCACACTGTATGCGTTATGCAAGATCTGTCAAGGCGTGGCCATCGGGTCCGCATACGTCCCTTGCGCAAACGGGGCCGAGTCCGCATACGATGTGCCGAATGTCTGCTTTCGACACCGGTCCGAACCTGCAGCGAGACAACGTTCGTGCCGCCGTGGCGGCGCATATCCGCCAGGCGATCCTCGACGGGCAGCTCAAGCCGGGAGAGCGGCTGAAGGAGAGCGCGTTGGCCGAGACCTTCGGGATCAGTCGCACGCCGATCCGCGAAGCGCTGATGATGCTCCAGACCGACGGGCTCATCACCATGACCCCGCACCGCGGCACGTTCGTGCGCGCGTTCGAGAGCTCCGAGGTCGAGGACATCTTCCAGCTGCGCACCGTGCTCGAGGCGCTCTCGGCAGTGCGCGCGTGCGAGCGCCGCACCGAGGAGGACCTCGAGGCGATGGAGGCCGCGGTCATCCGTCTCGACGCGATGGACGTCGACCGGTCCGGTGTGGCCGACATCTGGCGCGAGAACGTGGCCTTCCACATGGCCGTCGCCGAGGCCGCGCACACGGCGAAGCTCTCGGCCTTCCTGCGCAACCTGTTCGACCTGCCGATCTACTACCAGCGGCCCGTGCACTACTCGACCGAACAGAAGGACCAGTTCGTCCGAGCCCACCGCGCGATCTTCGAGCGCATCCGCGCCCGCGATGCGACCGGCGCCGAGGCCATGGTCAAGGCCCACATCTCCGAGGCCCGGGTCTTCGCGGTGGAGCAGCCGCGACTGGCCGCCGAAGGGGGCGTGGCCGCGCTGGCCCAGGCCCCCCCGGCCGACCCCTCCTAGGCCTCCGGCCCGCCGGACGCGGCGGAGCGGGCCGCGACGGGCCCACCCCACCGCTCCGTCGTCAGGTCGTGGTGAAGCCGCCGTCGACCGAGACGCCGGCGCCCGTGATGAAGCTCGCCTCGTCGCTGGCCAGGAAGGCCGACAGCCGCACGACCTCGTCGGCCTCGCCGATGCGCTTCTGCAGGTGACCGTCGGCGAACGCCTGGCGCACCTCCGCCTCGGGCTGGCCGGGGAACTCCCGAAACAGCGAGGTCAGCATCGGCGTGTCGATCGCCCCGGGACAGATCGCGTTGACGCGGATGTCCGGAGCCAGGTCGGCCGCCATCGCCTTGGTCAGGAGCAGCACGCCGCCCTTGGCCGCGCAGTAGGCCGACATGTTGGGCAGGGCGACGAGCCCCCCGGTCGAGGAGACGTTGACGATCGAGCCCTTGCGCCCGGCCATCAGCGGAGCGAACGCCTTGGTCATCAGGAACGTCCCCTTCAGGGTCACGTCGTGGATCCCGTCCCATTCCTCCTCGGTGGTCTCCAGGACGTGCTTGCCCACGCACGTTCCCGCGTTGTTGTAGAGCACGTCGATCCCGCCGAAGCGCTCCTTCACGCGCGCGGCCAGGTCCACCACGGCGCTGTTGGACGACACGTCGGCGACCTCGAAGGCGAAGCGCTTCCCGACGTCGAGCTCGTCGGCCAGCGCCTGTCCCGCCTTGGCGGACAGGTCGACGCCGATCACCGTGGCGCCCTCCTCCAGGAAGATCCGGCACGCGGCGCGGCCCATTCCTCCGGTCGCACCGGAGATGACGGCGACCTTGCCGTCCAGCCGCCCGGTCCTGGAGCCGTTGCCGGTCGTGCTCATTTCGCCGTCCAGCCGCCGTCGACGGGGATCGCGGCCCCGGTGACGAAGCTCGCCTCGTCGCTGGCCAGCATGGCGGCCATGGCCACCACCTCCTCGGGACGGCCGACGCGCTTGGGCAGGTGGCCATTCTCGAAGTTCTCCCACACCGCCTTGGCCTCCTCGTCGGACAGCTCGGAGACGAACGAGCGCGGCATCGGCGTGTCGATCACGCCCGGGCAGATCGCGTTGACGCGGATGTCCGGCGCGAGGTCCATCGCGCACGCCTTGGTGAACATGAGCACGCCGCCCTTGGCGGCGCAGTACGCGCTCATGAACTCGAAGCCGACGAGCCCCCCGGTGGAGGAGACGTTGATGATCGATCCCTGGCGGCCCTTCATGAGCGGAGCGAGCGCCCGCGTCATCAGGAACGTGCCCTTGAGGGTGGCGTCGTGGACCTTGTCCCACTCCTCCTCGGTGGTCTCGAGCACCGGCTTGCCCAGGACCACGCCCGCGTTGTTGTAGAGCACGTCGAGCCCGCCGTGGTGCTCCTCGACGTGGGCGGCCAGGGCCGCCGTGTCCGCGGCGCTGGAGACGTCGACCCGGAGGAACTCGAACCGGTGCCCGGCCTCGGTCAGGCGCTGGGCGAGGGCGTCGCCGGCCGCCTGGTCCAGATCGCAGCCGATGACCGTCGCCCCGTCGGTGCAGAAGCGCTCGCACGCCACCTGCCCCATCCCGCCCGCGGCGCCGCTGATGACCGCCGTCTTCCCCGTCAAGGAACCCATATATCTCTCTCTCGTTGCATTGCGCCGGTGGTCACCGGCTCTGGTCGATCTCCGGCACGGACGCGCCGAGGACCAGGCGCGCGACGGACTCGTCGGGCCCTTCGATGACGTTGCGCAGGACGCCGATGCCCTCGACCTCGAGCTCCACGACGTCGCCGACCTGGATCCAGCGGTCGAGCTCGAGGCCGCAGCCCTGGGCGATGGTCCCGCTGGCGATCACGTCGCCGGGTTGGAGCTCCTGCTCGGCCGACAGGTGGGAGATGATCTGCGCGAAGCTGAAACGCATCGAGCCCAGCGAGCCGGACGACCACACCTCGCCGTTGACCCGCGCCGTCATCGCCACGCCGGCCGGGTCGATCTCGTCCGGCGTCGTGAGACACGGGCCGATCGAGGTCGCGAAGTCCTTGCCCAGGCCGGGACCCAGCCCGACGGTCATCTCGCGCATCTGGATGTCGCGAGCGCTCCAGTCGTTGAACACCGTGTAGCCGGCCACGT